>DAOUDJ010000140.1:0-2841 GCA_034430795.1 Anaerolineales bacterium
CAGCACGCCCGACTTGACCCAATACGCCATCCGTAAGGGGATCATCAGCCTGGATGACTGACCGTCTGCGCGGTTAGGTCTCAAATCGCTCGCGATTTGTAACAAACGATTCTATGCTACGAATAGGGTCGTTTTTTGTTTAAATAGGTGAATCCCCCATATACACAGGGAGCATACTCTTCTATAGTAGAGTTGAGCGGCCGATTTCCTATCAACTTGAAAACAGACCAGGCAGGTAACGCATGATTAAAACATTGATCGTCGATGATAATCCCGGGTTCCTCAAGCGGGTCAGGGATTTCCTGGCCCCTTTTAATAATTTCGATGTCATTGGGGAGGCGAGCGACGGTGAGGAGGCCGTATCCAAAGCCCTGGATTTGAAGCCGGACATGATCCTCATGGACGTGAGAATGAGGGGCATGAATGGTCTTAACGCGACGCAACGATTGAAAGATGAATTGCCCGAGGTCGCCATCATCATCTTGAGTAAATACGACTTACATGAATACCGAGAAGTAGCGAAGATCAGAGGCGCTGATGGGTACGTAGTGAAGATGAACATGGTCGAGGAGCTGCTGCCGACCATTCGCGAGGTGATGAGCAATCATGGCAAATGGCCCGAGTTATGATCACTCACCGACATTGGGTGGGATAATAAGGGGTTGACAGATGGTTAAAAGCGTTAAATTCTCCCTATTCATTTTTCTCGCAATCACGGTCGTTACCGCCTGCGCGACGAACACGACCGCTCCGCCTCCCGACGAAATCTCCGTGCGTTTGAAATGGCTTCACGGTGTCCAGTTCGCCGGGTTTTATATTGCCGAGCAGAAGGGGTTCTTTGAAGAAGAGAACCTATCCGTCACGCTCGAGGAAGGTGGTCTTGATTACGACGAAATTGACCTCGTATCAACGGGGCAAAATGACTTCGGCATCGTCGGAGGACCTCAGGTGGTGGCAGCTCGAAGCGAGGGCGTGCCCGTCAAGGCAGTGGCAACAATCTTCCAAATAAGCCCCTCCGTTTATTTCGCGTTGACAGATTCAGGCATCGAACGCCCAGAAGATTTCATCGGTAAACGAGTCGTTGTCAATCCGTCCGACTTAAAACTCTCGAGCATGTTGGCCAATGTGGGAGTAGACATTGAACAGATTATCGGTGTGCCTCCAAGTAGCGATTTGGAGACCCTCTACAGCGGAGAAGAGGAAGTCTGGACGGGATACATCACAAATCAGGTGGTCAGGGCTCGCCTCGACGGTTATGAAATCTCTGTAATCTTCCCCAGCGATTACGGCGTCCATGAGTACGGCGATTGCATCATTACCACGGATGAGTTCATCCAGGAGAATCCAGAACTCATCGCGAGATTTCTAAGAGCGGCGATGCGCGGCTGGCGCTACGCGATTGAAAACCCGGCCGAAGCGGCCGCGGTCACAGCACACTATTCCGCAACCGTCGATGATGCGTTTCTATTAGCCTCGATGGAGGCGCAGACCCCCTTGATCCACAATGGAGAGGCGCCAATTGGATGGATGCAGGCTGATGCCTGGCAGGGGATGTACGCATTCCTGCAGGCACATCAGAAGCTTGCCGATGCGTATGACGTGGAGGATGTGTATACACTGCGGTTCCTGCAACAGGTGTATGGAGACGAGTAATGAAGCTGGCCAACAAACTCGCGATCTTCTTCATTCTACTTTCCATTGTTCCTCTGACGGTCGTGGGCTATATGGCTTATTCGAATGGCCGTCAGACGATCGAACAGCAAACTTATGATCATGTGATTTCTATCAGCGCCCTTAAAGAGAGTGAGTTTATTCGCTGGGTAGATGACGGTAAGCGGAGCCTGCGCGGTCTTGCTCAACGTCCTTTGGTACGAAATTACACTGCTGGGCTGATTCAATCAAAAGCAAGCTCTGATGACCCAGATTACCAAGCCGTCCATTCAAACCTTCTTAGGAATCACTTGCTCCCAGCCATTGAGGAGGAAGGGGGGTTCCTGGATCTGTTCATTCTGCGAGCAGACGATGGGTTAATTATAGTGGCCACGGACAAGAGTCATGAGGGGAAGTCTCGGGATGGGCATAAATACTTCTTTGAGGGCAAGCAGCAGACATTTGTTGATGGAGTCGTCTTCAATCTAAGCGAAGGCGAGTACCACATGCACTTCAGTACGCCGATCCTGGACGAGGGGGGTACTTTGATCGCTGTCCTCGTGGGTCACGCGGATCTGAGGGATATGTCAACCATAATTGAGCAACACAGTAGTACGGTCGCCAGTGAAGATAGCTACCTGGTAAACGCCTACAACTTTTTTGTGACCGATCCCCTGTATGGTGAGGGGTACGCTCTGAAGAAGGCTGTTTACTCAGATGGTGTGGAAGCCTGCCTGGCGGGAAACACCGGTACCGGCCTCTATGAGGATTATCGGAGTACGCCAGTTCTTGGTGCCTACCGTTGGATGCCGGAATTTGGAATGTGTCTCCTCACCGAGGTGGATCAAATTGAGGCCTTCGCCCCCATCGAGGGCTTTCGTTTGGCCGTGCTCGGGTTCATCATCGTTGTCGCCATCATCGTTTCTTTGTTGAGTCTGTCATTCGCCCGCACCTTCACCGGTCCGCTGCGCCAGTTAGTGAAGAGCGCCGGGGAGATCGGTAGCGGCAATCTGGATTACCGCATCGAGGTTAAAGGCAGTGATGAGATAAGTCTCCTAGCCCTAGCCTTTAATAAAATGACGGCAGGCTTACAGTTAATAACAGCCTCGCGCGATGAGTTAGACAAGGAAGTGACCAACCGTAAGCAAGCCCAAGAAGAATTAATAAAGGAGAGGGATAAGGCGCAGCAGT
>DAOUDJ010000141.1:0-10332 GCA_034430795.1 Anaerolineales bacterium
CATGAGGAATATGGATCCACCGGGCCTGACTACGCGAGCCAATTCCTGAAGTCCAAGGACCGGATCGGGAACAGAGCAGAATACAAACGTCGCCGCGGCGGCATCGAAGCTGTCATCTAAGAATTGGAGGGATTGCGCATCCCCCTCCGTGATCTCAGCTTCTACTCCCAGTTTCGCTGCCCGCTGCCGGGCTCGAGCCACCATGCCCGGCGTGAGATCAATAGCAGTGAATTGAATCTCTTGAGGCCAGTAAGGCATATTCTTCCCCGTTCCAACGCCGACCTCAAGCAGGTGACTTCCTCGAGATAATTCACCCCCGACAACCTCCCAGAACCGTTTTCGCCATGAGCGGTAGCGCAGCTCGGGGAGAACCTCCATCAAATCATAAATCGGCGCAATGCGACCATACCGGGCTTTGGTCGCCGCAGTCGCACGCCCTTCTTCTTTTCCCATGAATCCACCCTTTCTTTTACACGCCATCAAGGATGGGGCTCCGTCATTGTAATTCAACTGTTCAAAGATCACGCTGTGCCCTTCACCAAATCACTCACCCGCTATCTCAATAACAAAAAAACAGCCCCGGGAATTTTCCGGGGCTGCGCCTGTCTAACACATCTTCGTGTCTTTGTGTCTTACTGTTCCGTCTTATTAGATAAGCGTTCCTGGATTCAACTACGAAGTGCAATTTTGACGTTTATGATACACGGAATCAAAGTTTCTCCGAATTGTTTTATTAGTTAAATTCTGTTGCTCAGGGCGATATCGACACTTCATCGATATAACACCACAACCAATCTTCACCCAGCTCGTAAGATACGATCATCGGATGTTGGGTCTCGTGATGGTGGTGTGAAGCGTGTTTATTTTTAGAATCATCGCAGCAGCCCACGTGACCACAGGTCAGGCACAAACGCAGGTTAACCCACGTATCCCCCAGTTTTAAGCATTTTTCACAACCGTCCGCCGATGGAATGACATCTTGAATCTCAGATATGTGAGTACAACCATGAGAATCGAGCTGGTCTCTGGCGATCATCTCATTAATTTTGGCTGCAATGCGCACCCTCCCCGTCTCATCTTTTTTCATAACACCTCCAAATAATACGTGTACTGCTCCATTGGCCCGAAGTTGCAATCTCTTGCATATGCGCCCTGCCCTGACCGGCTTTCCCTCCCCGCCTCGCGAGGGGATCGCTTCGCTTCCGCTCGCGATGACCTGCGTCTGTCATTGCGAGCCGCCTGGAAGGCGGTGTGGCAATCTCTTCGATGCTGATCGAAGATCCGCATACTCAACATCGCTTCTCCATCCTTCCCAATCTTTGAGCGTCTGAGTGATCCGCATGGACATCTTTTCTCCTCAATACTTGCTCCGGATCAGGTCAATTCTTTAGCTCTATCGGCAACATGACTTTAAAACATGTTTTGCCGGGTATCGAGCTTACGTTCATGTCTCCACGATGTTTTTGCACGACGATGTTGTAGCTGATATTCAATCCAAGACCTGTACCCTCGCCGGGCTCTTTGGTGGTAAAAAAAGCATCGAAGATCTTTGGTTGGATATCTTCCGGGATTCCAGGGCCGTTATCTTCCACCTCCACCACCACCCACCCGCTTTCTTGCCTGGTGCGAATGATAACCTGGGCATCTTCCTGATCTGCGAGAGCGTCCACAGCATTGTCGATTAGATTAGTCCACACCTGATTCAGCTCGCTGCCGTGCCCTATTAGCTCTGGCAGGTCTTGTGCGTATTCACGCTTCACGTTGATGCCAGACTTGAGCTTGCTGCGCAGGATCATGAGGGTATCATCCAGGCCTTCGTTGATGTTCACAGATTGAACGGGTCCCTCGTCCAGATAGGCGTAGGATTTCAAGGATTTAACGATTGCCGAAATCCGGACGGATCCCTGGGAAAGCTCACGCAGAAGGCTATATACATCGTATGTGGCGTTTAGCCATTCAACCACACACGTCAATAGCTCGGCTGGGAATTCTTCGGCCAGGAAGGTGAGTTCCTTTTCACTAAATTGCAGGTTAACCAGATTAGGGGCCATCTGCCAGGCCTCATTAATTTCATGATCGTCCAGCCAGTTTTCTATTTCTGCTTCCAGATCGCTGCGGGTCAGGGCATCCATTTCAGGAGGGGAATACGCACTTTTATGCGTTTTTTCAGCCAGCGAATTCAGGATTTGCCATTGCTGGTTGTCAAATCCCAATCGGCTGATATGAGCGTAGGCAGCATCTAATTTTTTTGTGGCGTCGACGAGTTGGTCCGCGCTTCGTCTTACTGCAGCCGCAGGGTTATTTAATTCATGCGCTACGCCGGCAGTGAGCGTGCCTAATTGCGCCATTTTCTCGCTCTGGATTAAATGGACCTGGTTTTCCCGTAAACGCCCGAGAATGGTATGGAACAATGACTGCATCGCCGATAGGCTTGAATTCATGAGTCGATCGAGTTCTTTCTTTTGGATGGTATAGAGGGCTGCATCCGAGCGGGCGCGCGCTGTAGCGGTCCGCGGCATCGACTCCAGCAAGGCCATCTCCCCAATTACGCTGCCTTCACTTTGAACAGCCAGCAGCACCTCCCGGCCATGCGAATCTTTGATAATCTCTACCTCGCCATGTTTAATAATATATGCACGATCACCATCATCCCCCTCATGAAAAAGTTCTTCCCCTTTGGAGATTGTCACAATCTCTATGGATTGAGATATCCGGTCCAGATCTTCTTGACCCAGCTCATGAAAAAGAGGAACGTTTTTCAACAACTCGTGCGTCATTATATTGTCTTGAGATACTGATGAATTAAACTGACCGCGATGGCGCCATACCCCACTGCTGAAGCAACTCGGCGTACTGCGCCCTGTCGCACATCGCCGGCCGCGAAAATCCCGGGAACATCGGTTTCCAGCAGGAAGGGGGTCCGTTTCATCGTCCACCCCTTTGGCGGTTTGCCGTTCAGCATGAGATCGGGACCAGTGGGGATGAAGCCGACTCTGTTGCGTTTCACCAACCCGTCAATTACATCCGTATGCGCAACTGCGCCGATGAAGATGTACAAAGCAGCAGCCGTGACGGTGCGTTTTTCCCCGGTTTGGTTATTTACCATCGTGATTTGTTCGAGCCGGTCTTTCCCGTGGAGTTCTGAGACTTCACTATGGGTGAGGACTTCAATGTTTTTTTGCGCGTTGATCTGATCGACAAGGTACTGCGACATGCCTTTTTGCAAAGAACTCCCCCGCACGACCATGGTCACCTTACTCGAGTAACGCGCAAAGTACATGGCAGCCTGCCCGGCTGAATTAGCCCCGCCAATAACAAAGACGTGCTGGTCTTGATAATTGGCCGCTTCGGTCAATGCCGCGCCGTAATAGACTCCTGCGCCGGTCAACCTGCTGACTCCCGGGACATCCAACTCCCGCAAGGTCACTCCCGTAGCAATCAGCAAAGCTTTGCAAGTCAATTCTTGTCCGTCGCTGAGAGTGACGATTTTGTATGGCTGCTCAACTTCCACCTTAACAACTTCCAGGGAAGTCAATATCTCACAACCCAGACGGATAGATTGGTCGGTTGCGCGTTTGGCCAATTCAGCGCCGCTGATTCCCTTTGGGAAGCCTAAGTAATTTTCGATCCGCGAGCTCGTCCCCGCCTGCCCGCCCGTGGCTTCCTTTTCGACAACCAGGGTCTTCAAGCCTTCCGATGCGCCGTACACCGCTGCTCCCAGACCCGCCGGTCCTCCGCCAATGATGATCAGATCATAATAGGGTGCGGAGGCCTCCGTTTTTAGACCAACCTGCTTCGCTAAAGTTTGATGATCAGGATCGAACAAAACACTTCCATCCGGGAAGAAAACGGCGGGCAGTTTTTTCTCGCCTTTCTGAAGATCATCGACCAATTTCTTCGCTTCTGAATCGGCCTCGATATCCAGCCATTGATAGGGGATGCGGTTACGGGCCAAGAAATCTTTGACATAATGAGAGCTGGCTGACCACAACGTGCCTGCCACTCGTATGCCATCGTAGGGTGGGGATGCAGTCACCCACCAATCGCTCAACAGTTCATCCAGGATAGGAAATAGTTTTTCCTCTGGTGGATCCCAGGGTTTCATGAGGTAATGATCCAGATCGATGGTATTGATGCTGGTTATCGCTGCTTCGGTATCGGCATAAGCGGTGAGCAATACCTTTCGTGCCTCAGGATAAAGCCCGCGCGCCTCTGCAAGGAATTCCGTGCCGCTCATTTCAGGCATTCGTTGGTCAACAACAAATATAGCGACTGGTTCGTTTCGTTTTTTTAGTTCCCTTAATGCCGCCAACGCTTCTTGTCCAGACCCTGCTTTGAGGACCTTATATTCTTTGTTGTAATGTTGTCGAAGGTCGCGGTTAATCGCATTTAATACCTGGGGGTCGTCATCAACAGACATGATTGCAGGTTTTCCCATTCTTCAAGACTCCTTCATTAACCTTTGTCCCTCATCACTTTATTTTGTTGAAGCAATTCAACGGGTAATGAGGACAGAACGTTTCATTCCTTCGTAAATAGTCGGCTACTGACGATGGAGAATGAACAGCTTAGCACATATTACACTATACAAGTCTATTTGGGTCAACTTTGTATTATAATAAATGTTTACACCATCAACTCTAAACGCGGGGAGCTTATCGTCAGTCCCATCATCTTTGTATTGCCGAGGATAATCCGTAGCGAAGGCCTTTATGCATCAAACCATGACCAAAAATCAAATTATCGCTATTGACCCCCCGGTTGATACGAATAACACGCTATTTCAAATCTTGCATGGGTTACAGAAAGATCAAAAAGAACTCCCATCTAAGCTCTTCTATGATGAGCGCGGTTCGAAATTATTTGAACGCATCTGCAAATTACATGAATATTATCCGACCCGAACGGAGACCGCGATCATGCAGCAAAATGTGCATGAAGTGGTCGACCTTGTCGGGCCTGGTTCAATGTTAATTGAGTATGGCAGCGGCAGCAGTTCCAAAGTCAGGATCTTGCTGGATCACTTACCGGAGGTGGCCGCATATGTGCCGGTGGATATTTCCAGAGAACAGCTTTTCATGGCTGCCCAGGAGCTGAAGAGTGATTACGTGGAGCTGGAGATCATTCCCGTTTGGGCAGATTACAACAATATATTTAAGTTACCCCTCATTAGCAAAAAAGTTTTTCACAAACTGGCATATTTCCCAGGGTCTACCATTGGAAATTTCTACCCCAGACAGGCGATTGATTTCATGCGCAATATCGCTGATCTTGTCGGCCCGGGTGGCGGATTGCTTATCGGTACGGATTTGCAGAAAGATCCCAAGGTGCTAAACCGGGCCTACAACGATCGCGTAGGGGTAACGGCCGCTTTTAATCTCAACATGCTCAACCACATTAACGCCGAATTTGGCGCCGATTTCAACGTAGATCACTTTAAACACTTCGCTTTCTACAATGAGGTGCTGGGCCGAATTGAAATGCACCTCATCAGCCAGGCGAATCAGACAGCGCATATCGCTAGTCAGGTGTTCGATTTCAAGCAAGGTGAGAGCATCCTAACGGAGGTATCGTACAAATACACATTGGAGGGTTTCGCCGAAATGGCCGATGGGGCGGGATTTGTCGTCATTGAAGCATGGGTCGATCCGAAGAATTATTTCAGCGTTCAATACCTGATCGCAAGATAGGAATCCAGAATCATATGGAACGCACCATTACCGCAAGCCTTACGAAGCTTGGACAAGAAATTGCCGACCGCCTCATTGATACTCGCCAGCGCGAATTGGAAGTCATTACGGACCTGACAAACGAACAATTACTTGGACCCTCTATGCGCATCGTCGAGCCCCCGATCTGGGAACTCGGCCATGTAGGCTGGTTCCAGGATCGATGGATCCTTCAGAACCTGGATAAAGCAGAGCCAGCCGATGAGAGGGCAGATTCTTTATACGATTCATTCAATGTGCCCAACGACCAACGTCCGGCATTACACTACCCTTCTCTCGAACAAACGATTGAATATATTACCGACATCCTCGAGCGGATTACCCAAAGGCTGGATACGCATGACCCCTCAGATGAGGAATTGTATTTTTACAACCTGGTGCTGAATCACGAGGAAATGCACAGCGAGACCATGCATCACATTCGCCAAACATTCGGCTATACAGCCCCCAAACTCTCGGTCGAAAAGTTAAACATAAAGGCTTTGAATATCAATCCGGATTACGAGTTGCACGATGTGGCAATTCCTGGCGGCACGTACATGCTGGGCGGCACTGTGGATCTGCCCTTTATATTCGACAACGAAAAGTGGGCTCACCCAGTTGAGATCAAACCCTTCCACATTTCCGCCACCCCGGTGACCTTCTCTGAATACCGGAAATTCGTGGATGAAGGCGGCTATCAAGAGCGTTCAATTTGGAGTGACGAAGGATGGGAATGGTTGAAGATCAGCGACCAGAAGCATCCCATTTACTGGAAGATGGACAACGGCGGAGAATGGCTTTGGCGCTGGTTTGATCGATGGATGGCGCTGGAGCCTTTTCACCCGATGATTCATGTCAACTGGTATGAGGCCAATGCGTTCTGCAGATGGGCCGATCGCAGATTGCCCACCGAAGCTGAATGGGAATTGGCTGCCAGCGCAGCCCGATCAGCGAATGGCCAAAGCTTCACAGACGAGAAATGTGCTTATCCCTGGGGGGACCAACACCCCCGGCTTGAACACGCCAATCTCAACTCCGCCGCCGGTGGGATCATGGATGTGCGAACATTACCCGCTGGGGACAGCGCATTTGGACTGCGGCAAATGATCGGAAATGTCTGGGAGTGGACGGCGAGCACTTTTGAACCATACCCTGGTTATGTGATCGACCCCTACGACACCTATTCTAAACCGTCTTTCGGCCAGCAAAAAGTGCTGCGGGGTGGATGCTGGGCAACACGTCCGCATGTGATACGCAATTCATTTCGGAATTTCTACACGCCTGACCGGAATAATATATTCGCCGGTTTTCGAACGGTCGCGAAATAACATAGAGATGGACTTCTTCCAATATCCCTGTCAACTACTTTGCAAGTTGGGACCTATTCAGAACAACAAAGGATTATTATGACCGACAAAGACTTAGCACATGAAACGATGGTTGAAGAGTTTTGGCGAAGCTGGACCCAGGAAGGTCCACCTAAAAGCAAACGGAGACAGCAGCGATTCTTCAAGTTTTTGCCCGCCGATCATCGCTGCAAATTCTGCTTTGCCCCCCTGGATGGGGCAAGCGGCACCCTGGTGAGAACCGTATTACAAGTCTCTCCGTCGCAATTTAACCCCCATTATTGCAACTTCTGCGATGCCTTTGCGAATAAATTTCAAGGCGGCGCCGAAGTCCCACTCACGATACTTTTTGTGGACGTTCGCGGCTCAACCACGATGGCGGAACGCATTGGGCAGAAAGAATTCGGCAGCCTGATCAATCGCTTTTATGTCGAGAGCACCAAGGTTCTCAGCCGTGCCGACGCCATGATCGGGAAACTGGCCGGCGATCAGGTCTCAGCCATGTTCACCAGAGGAGTCGCGGGGGAAGACTACCCCCGGAGAGCGATCGATGCCGCGAAAAAATTGCTGAAGGCCACCGGGCATGGAGTGGGAAAAGAGCCCTGGATCCCCGTGGGCATCGGGGTCCACACCGGGGAGACGTTTGTCGGGTCCGTCGGGCAACCGAACGGGCTTATGGAAGTTGCTGCCCTGGGAGATGTCCCCAATACGGCTGCCCGCATGACCTCCATGGCTGCTCCTGGAGAAATCATGGTTAGTGAGGATACAATCACAGCTGCCAATATGGATACTCAGGGCATGGAAAGACGGGATTTGGCGATAAAAGGACGTGACAAGGGTATTACCGCCTTCGTTTTGCACCTATGAGTTGGTGGTGTGCACCACTTATCATCGCAAGATACTGAAACCCCGAATGCACCATTTGGGCTGAGGTAAGAGAACCCAACGCTCTCGGCGATTGCAGCGATCAACATTGAGCGCCCTCTCGGGCGCTTCGGATTCCAGGCAGCAGAGCTCGGATTGGGTGGTTAGCCCGAGCGGACCTATCATACGTTCGGGCGCGGATGACCCAGGCGAGAAAATTGCTAGTTTTATCAATCGGTGGAGGTAAAACGCATGACTGTGCAGGTAGACACAATCATCGTCGGCGGAGGCCAAGGAGGGCTCTCGACGAGCTATCATCTAACACAACAAGGTCGCGACCACATGATCCTGGAACAGGCGGATCAAATCGCGGAGCCCTGGCGTAAGCGATGGGACTCATTCACGCTGATCACACCCAACTGGATGACCCGGCTTCCGGGAGCGGAGTACCAGGGCGATGACCCGGACGGTTTCTCGGCTCGAGACGAAGTCGTAGCTTACTTTGAAAAATACGTCGAGCGATTCGAGCTGCCGATTCGATATGGGATCCGGGTGAAATCGGTCGAACCCATTGATGCTGGCTACCTGGTGAGCACCGACGGTGAGGATATCGAAGCCGAGAACGTGGTGATCGCAACAGGCTTGTTCCAGCAACCCAAGATTCCACCCCTCAGCACCAACCTGCCAGCGGAGATCCACCAACTTCATTCCAGCGAATACCGCAACCCGGAGGCATTGCCTGACGGCGCGGTGCTAGTTGTAGGATCGGCACAATCCGGCTGCCAAATTGCCGAAGAGCTATACCAGAGCGGCCGCAGAGTTTACCTCTCCGTGAGCAGCGCAGGCCGGCTCCCTCGCCGCTACCGCGGCAAAGACATCACACGCTGGATGGATGAAATGGGATTCATCGACAGGACCGTGGATCAACTTCCATCGCCGGAAGTCAAGTTCGCGGGGAGCGCGCAGGGCACAGGAAAAGATGGGGGCCACACGATTAACCTGCATCAATTTACGAGGGACGGTGTTGTGTTATTGGGTCATATAGAAAGCATCCAGGGAGATCGTATCGTTTTGGCCCCCGATTTAAAGGGAAACCTTTCCAAAGCAGATGAGTTCGAGGTTGATTTTGCCAGTAAAATTGATGAATACATCGAGAAAATTGGTCTGGATGCGCCAATTGAAACCCTCACCGAAATGCGTGACGGCTACATGGCGGAATTGATTCGGGAATTGGACTTAAAATCCGCCGGCATAACGAGTGTTATCTGGGCCACGGGTTTCAAGTTTGACTTCAGCCTGGTAAAGCTTCCCGCATTTGATGAAGATGGATATCCTGTGCAGCAGCGCGGTGTGACTGCACATCCGGGACTTTATTTTGTTGGACTTCCTTTCCTGCACACGAGAAAGTCTGGGCTTCTCTTTGGCGTTGGCGATGACGCCGACTATGTGGCTTCAGCAATCGCGGCAAGCGGAAAGCCATGATCGATCTTGGATGAGAGCCCTCCGGAAGGATGATTAAGTCAGGACAGTGGTTTAGCTATTAACTGGCGATGAATCAAGCCGGGACCCAGCTAAGAGGGTCCCGCCAAGGCAAAACGCGGGATATCTAGGACCTTCAGGTTAAACCGTGGGGATCAGACCTGTTCCTAATCTGAGCATACTAATAGTGTGAGCTACGCTTCACAAATTCTCTTACACATAAAACTCCGCTTATGCGGAGTTTTATGTTGTGGGCGGAACAGGACTCGAACCTGCGACCTCTTCTGTGTAAGTGATTCCATACAGTCTTCCAACGCGTCCATGGCCTACATATAGTTGCATAGTTTCTACAAACCCGCATGAAATGGGGGGCTGATTGTCCATGCTGTCTATATTTTCCATGGGCTAGTGCATTAACTGCACCCAAACTGCACCGCTCATGAAGCAAGGAAAAGCGACTCTAATGCCCCTGTCTGATTAGAATCCCTCACATGCAGGAATAAAGTTCTGTGGGTTTCATGAATAGGTTCTTCTCCTGTAATTGTTGGATCGAATGTGTCAGCAAGGAGGCAAGGCCTTGTGATGGTTAAGTCGTTACACAATTGTATTCTTGGTCCAGGAAGCCATATAGGAGGAAACATGAGTGAAGGATCCATTCGAGAATTTTGGGGTGACGAATCATCCGACGAACAGTTTCCTAGTGGTTACACACGTAAGGATAATTACGACTTCGGCTTCACTGAGTTCTGGGAGGGTGAAATTGTGTGCTTTGGTACCCGTCAGACCATCACACCACCCTAACTATCTTCATAAGCAAGGGTTCCGTGCGTCAGTCCGTGCTTGAGGATCCCTCACAACGCGAGTGGTTTCCCATCATAGAATCAGGGAACTTACATATGGCTGCGTAAGCCATCACTAAGTTGAAAACTAAA
>DAOUDJ010000142.1:0-21410 GCA_034430795.1 Anaerolineales bacterium
ATAGTACATATCAGCGAAGCAAGTGACACCGCCGCGAATCATCTCTGCACAGGCGATTAGCGTGCCGAGACGACAGAATTCGGGGGAAACGAATTCACGCTCAACGGGCATCATGTAGCCCATCAACCAGACATCAAGGCGCAGATCGTCGACTAAACCGCGCAGCAATGTCATGGGGACATGAGTGTGCGCATTGATAAGCCCGGGAATAATCACGCGCGAACCGAGATCGATTACCTCACCTGCGGAGTGATGCTGTAGGATTTCATCTTGTGGGCCGACAGCGATGATAGTGTCGTCCTTAATGGCAATCGCTCCATGCTTGAAGATACTGTATTCAGCATCCATGGTCACGATCGTCTCAGCGGTAAGGATGAGATCAACTTTTCCCATTATTCACCTTTCTACGAAGGAATTGGGGGATTATAGCAGGCAACGGAACGAACTGCTTGTGCGCTGATCAGGATGTATAATGCCGTAGGAGGAATATTCATGCGAGTGGTTGACATCATCACTAAGAAACGCGATGGCGCAGAACTGATGGCTGAAGAGATCGATTTCTTCATCGATGGTTTTACGCGCGGCGAGATTCCAGATTACCAGGCTTCGGCCTGGGCAATGGCAGTCTTATTGAAAGGAATGACGCCAAGGGAGACCGCAGACCTGACACTTTCACTGGCGCGCTCGGGTGATCAACTCGACTTCTCTGATATCGTGCCGATTGTCTTGGACAAACACTCGACAGGAGGCGTTGGTGATAAGACAACGCTTGTGGTTACTCCCATCGTGTCGGCTAATGGAATCGCCGTGGGGAAAATGTCGGGACGAGGGCTGGGTTTTACCGGCGGAACGCTGGATAAGATGGAGTCGATTCCCGGGTTTCGGGTTGACTTATCGATGGATGAATTTTGCAAGCAGCTCCGTGAGCAGGGGATTGTTCTCACCGGTCAGACAGCGGATCTAGCGCCTGCGGATGGGAAGTTGTATGCCCTGCGTGACGTCACCGGAACGGTACCCTCTGTGCCGCTCATCGCCTCATCGGTCATGAGTAAGAAGATAGCAGGAGGTGCTACCGCTGTAGTGCTTGATGTAAAAGTTGGGTTGGGGGCTTTTATGAGAACTCTTGAACAAGCAGTAGAGTTAGCCGAACTTATGGTGCAGATCGGCTCTATCTCTGATCGAAAAGTCGTCGCTCTGATCTCGGACATGAACCAACCGCTAGGCGATGCAGTTGGCAACGCGATTGAGGTTCGGGAAGCCATCGAGACCCTACAAGGAGGCGGTCCGCATGATTTCAGAGAACATTGTTTGGTCATAGCCAGCCATATGCTCCTCTTGGGCGAGAAGGTGGAAAGTTTTGGTGAGGCGTACACTCTTTCTCAGAAAGTTATCGAGAATGGCTCTGCTTTTTCGAAGTTTAAAGATCTTGTGTTCGCGCAGGGCGGCGATATTTCCTATGTTGAAGATCCGAGCAAATTGCATCTCGCTCCGGAACGACTCGACGGTGACGCGCCAAAGGCGGGTTATATCTCCCAAATTGATGCCGGCGAGGTTGGCCTAACGGCCATGGAGTTGGGCGCTGGACGGGCGCTAAAAGGTGGTCCGGTCGATCATTCAGTCGGCATTGAGATCCTGCATAATGTGGGCGATCGTGTTGATGAGGGAGAACTGCTCTTCACGGTTTATGCAAAAACCGCGAGCCAGGCGAAGGCAGCTTCAGAGCGGTTGCTCGCCGCTCACGGGATTAGAGAAAAGCCGGTCGATGCGCTTCCTCTCTTCTACAAGACGATTGGTTCGACGGATTCAAACTCATAGCCAAGCTACGATCGAGCAGGTCATATTGCATAGAACATCAAACATTCTGAGCAGGTGATGGTGGCACAAAGACTCAAGTTGGAGGCATATCTGTGACAGTGAAATCTACACAAACAGACGGAGTTCCATCTGTGGAACAGCTGAACGAGATGATTGAGTATCAGAGCGGTGCGATTGTGAGCCGCACGCTGCTGAAGGCGGCCAATGGATCGACCACATTGTTCGCGTTCGATGAAGGCCAAGAGCTCAGCGAGCATACTACGCCGAATGAGGCGCTACTGGTCGTGATCGAGGGGGCGACAGTGGTTTCGATTCGAGGCGTTGTGCACCAATTACGCGCGGGGGATGTGATCACGCTTCCAGCCAATCAGCCCCACGCCGTGAAAGCGGAGAAGCAGTTCAAGATGCTGTTGGTCATGATGGATACCGGAGAAGAAGCATCCTAATCAGATTCAAAGCATCACCCGCTCGACACTTAATCCAGGTTGATGATCTCTATGGGTGCAATTCCTGCGGGTAAGTCGAAACCAAGAATTTTTGAATAGAAATATAACTCCGCTTCGAGACATTTTTGAATCGTCTCTGCGCGACGGAAGCCGTGCTGCTCCCCCTCGAAAGTGAGATAGACGTAGGGAAGGCCTTTCTCGTGGAGCGCGGAGGCTAGGATCTCAGATTGTTCAGGATGGACAACTTCGTCCTCCAGCCCTTGTAAAAGGATCACGGGAGAGGAAAGCCGATCGGTATGGTAAATGGGCGATCTATTTCGATAGAGATTTTCCTTCTCCGGGTAGGGCCCGATGAGCGAGTCAAGGTAACGTTCTTCGAATTTGTGTGTGTGTTGGGCGAGGATGGCGGCATCTGTAACGCCGTAGTAACTCGCTCCTGCTGCGAAAACCTCATGGAAAGTTAGGGCACACAAGGTTACGTACCCGCCGGCGCTGCCACCGCGGATCAACAGGCGTTTACCATCAACCTTTCCACCCTTGGCTAAGAAAAGGGCTGCATTCACACAATCCTCGACGTCGACGATCCCCCATTCACCTTTCAATTGATCGCGATAGGCCTTCCCATAACCTGTGCTCCCGCCGTAGTTAACGTCGGCGATGGCGAAACCCCGGCTGGTCCAAAACTGGATCTCGGACTGAAAATGAGAACGAGCAGCTGATGTAGGCCCCCCATGGCTGAGCACGATCAGCGGAGGTTTTTCATCCGCTGGCGCCTCGTAAGAGGTATTTGCGGGTGGGTAAAAGTAGGTGTAGGACGTCCGGCCGCCTTCAGAAGGAAATGCGACGTGTTCAGGAACGGAAATGAAACCCGGATCAATTCCATGCTCTGTTGACGTGTGAACGACATGGCACTCCCCTGTGTCCGGGTTGAGCACCGCTAGGCCTGGTTCTGTCCTATGCGTTCCGGCGAGGAACCAGACCTGCCCAAGAGCATCAGATTGAATTGTCGGCGACTCGAAAGCGGAGAAGGGTGTTGAGAACTCTTCAAACTTCCCATCTTGAGGGGTGAGAATACCGATACAGGATTTCCCCCTATCGAGAAATAAACAAACGACCCGGTCATCAGGGAGGAAAGTATAGGTAGAGTACTCCAGCAGCCATTGGGGAACTCCGAAGTCGGCTTCGCGTTTATGGAGGGATACAATTTCCCCTCCATCGAATGCGTATAAATTCCACCAACCGGTCCGGTCAGAAATAAAATGAAGAACCCCTTCTCGATTCCATTCGGGCTGAAATATGGATTCGTTTGCCCGGCCCGCTACTTTGTAGAGGTCCTTAAGCTTTCCATTATTAAAATCACCAACCCATAGTTCGGTTCCGTCCCAGGGCATATTCGGATGGTCCCATGTCAGGAAGGCGAGTTTCTTTCCATCCGGGCTGAAACGAGGGGAACCGTAGAAGTCGTGACCTGAAGCGAGGATTGCCGGTTCGAGTGATCCATCTGTTGGAAGAATCACCAACTCATTCTCTACTTGTCCATCTGCTTCATGGCGTTCACGGACGCACACAAGGGAGCTCTTATCATGAGAAAGGCGGATCGCTGCATACCGGAGGCCGGCGGGGATTTCAGGCTCTGGCGTGATGGGTTGTGGAGCAATTCCCTCCTGCTGCCGGTAAAGGCGTTGGTCGGCGTAATTGCAGAAGTAAATTACTCCTTCAGCAACGAAGTAGGAGCCACCGCCATATTCATGAACGCGCGTCCTAACATTGAAATCCGGGGGTGTGATGCACTCGATATTTTTATCGTCAGCGTGACGAAGGATGACATAGCGGCCACCTTCCTGTGGCCGAGCGACAACCCAGGAGATGTCTTTACCATCTATAAGAACCTCACGAGGCAATGCGCTATGCCCCATTCCTGAGTGAGCGACAAGTGAAGCCGAAATTGGCGACTCCCATGTTCCATGCGGGGCAATTCTTCTCGATGATCCCATGATTTCTCCAAGTTGTGTGTGCTTTTGATAGAAGCCAGGAAATGCCTACTTGATGCACTGGAGATCAAACAAGTTGATTGGCTGACCAGTGCAAGACTAAGGGCAAGCGTTGTTTAAATGCTCTTCAAACGTCACGGCGAAGGCGTGCCCTCCGGAACCATCGCAAAGTGTGCGAAAGTACAACTCATTCGTTTGGTCCGGGAAGGCTACTGCTCTAAGAGATTCGAGCCCGGGGTTCGCGATTGGACCGATTGGAAGGCCCGCATAGCGGTAGGTGTTGTAGGGCGAATCTATCTCAAGGTCATCGTATGTAAGTGCCGGTTTCCACCAGTTGCCATCCGCTTGGGCGCTGAGCGCGAATTGAACGGTTGGATCGGCTTCAAGCGGCATGCCAAGGTTGAGGCGATTGTGAAACACTGCGGCAATGCGTGTTCGCTCCTCGGGTAAAACGGCCTCGCGTTCAACGATTGAAGCAAGAATCACGCCTTCAAATGTTGTAAGACCCTGATTGGTAAATCCCTGGTGGATTTCAGGGTCCACGCGTTTTTCGAAATTTGCTAGCATTGTGAAAACGAAATCTTGAGCGTTTGAATCAGGATCGATCAAGTATGTGTCTGGGAAGAGGAAGCCCTCCAAAGTGGATGAAGCTGGCATCTCGTAAGCGTGGATAAAACTCTGAGGAGGAATCATTGTCTCTACAAGGAATTCGATCTCTCCAAACTCTAAATTGAGATCCGATACTAGCTGGGCGATTTGCTCGCGTCGCCATCCTTCTGGGATCGTAATTGTATTCTGGACGGGCTGTGAGGATTGAAGCGCCTCTGCGATCTCCCGAATTGTCATCTCGCCCCGCAGGTTGTAACGACCAGCATCAATTCCCCGGTCTAAACCGCGATAACGAAGATAAAATCGCAATATATTGGGCTGTTCCAAGACACCAGCTTGGCTGAGGCGTTGAATAACTGCACTCGCTGTGTCACCTTCTACCACTGTGAGGTCGATTTCAGTGCCGGGCGGTCCGGCTGGTGTGTCGAGTGCACCCTGATTCAAAAGAAGATATAGGCCCAGGGCTGTCTCCTGGAGCTGGGTAAGTGAGGGGTCGGCCTCTCCGACGCTCGCCGGGACGGTTGGGAGTCCGACCACCGTTGCTCCCACGACCCAAACGCCCACGCAGATGACAACACCAAAAGCGGCGAGAAAGAATATCAGCAGGCAGGATTTAATCAGTTTGGGCATTGAGATATTCCTGAAGAATCACAGCAGCAGCGCGTGCATCCAGAAGTTGATCGGATTTGCGAATTTGAAGGGCAGACTGGGTTGAACCGCTCTCATCCCAAGTCAGGACGGGTATGGAGGTGATCTCGCAAAGGGCTTCAACGAGGCGTAGCGATTTCCGGGCCTGAGGCCCTGGGTTGCCTTCAATATCATACGGAACGCCTACCAATATCGTGCCTGCCTCATGTTTTTCTGCAGCGAGGACGATCTCGCGTGCGTCGGCCGCGCGAGATGTGTGTTCAAGCACCAATAGCGGGCGAGCGATCAGCCCAGTTGGGTCACTAATCGCCAGCCCGTGGCGTTTGTCTCCTGGATCAACAGCGAGAATCCTGCTCACGTGTTTGTCTCCCAGGGATAGCGAACGCGAATTTGCAGGTCGAGAAGCGGAAAGCGGTGAAGCCATGTCGGGCTGATGTCCACACTTAAGATCTCCTCGAATGGAATTTCCCCTTTCAAGTCTTCAAGTGCTTCAGATGCATTCTTTCCCCTGATGATTGCTCGGATCACGGAGGGATCAAACCCTATAAAAGCCTGAGCTGATATTGTCACATCGATGCTGGGGGCCCCATTCTCATCACCGTATACCATATCAGCGATTTCTAAAATCTTAAGCGTATCTGGCTGGATGTTTTCACCCTTGGAGAGATCATCGATAAGAACTTGATTCATAGCGGAATGAAGTTGGTCTGGAGAATATACCCACACCTCAAAAATTAAGATCAAGCTTAATTCAAGCGAATCGGCGGCTTCTCCAATTTCAATGCTGAAACGCTCCTCGATGGTTTCGAGTAAGCGAATACTCCCGGGGATGAGATCTTCGCCTTCCTGCGCCAAACCTAGCAGGGCTTGATGTGCTTTAGCGAGCAGGTTGTTCTCCAGTTCCCGGCGCAGGCGCACCAAATCTACGGACGATACGGCACTGCGAAACTCGAGCGATCCACCAGTGATTGGGTCTATATTAAAAACGGTCGCGGATAAGCCGAGAGGTCCATCGATTGCCTGGATTGCATCCGCGGAGACGTTACCATCAAGTCCTGGCAAAGATGCGGCAACTCGGGAAGTGACCTGTGCTCCTTTTTCCGGATCAAGATATGCACGTGATTGAGTTACGAAGTGCGGTGCAGATGGATCGAGGGTTCGAACTGTCGTGCCCGCCGGGATTATGAAGCTCTGGTCCGTTAGATTGATGAATGTGACCTCACCTTGAGCGGTCTGATCTGGCTGAGCGGTGCTTCCCGTCGTCGGAAGTCGTAGCCGACCTTCTACTCTCGATTGAATTTGTTGAGCTGGAAGGCGAGAAATGTTCGTGATAATTCCTGACTGATTCGACTCTAAACCAATTGAGTACGTCTTGACAATATCCAGTGTTTCTGGCTCGATTGTGATCACCGCCTGCGGAATGAGCAGGATGACTAGAAGCAAAAAAGCAAGGAAACCCACAGAGAAGGTTGCGATTCGAGCGACGAGATTAATCTGTGGCGGTTTTTTGCCGGTTCGATTTTGCAGCGATTGAAGAGAAGAATAATCCCCCGAGGATGTCGGTTTGGAAATCTTTCGGGCGCCTCGGACTCGCCAGGTTATTTCGGGCTGATACTCCAGGGATTCGAATGTCGGGATTTGAAGCGATTCGGCGTGATGCAGCACATCAGGATCGAGCGTGACAAGTCCGATTCGGGTTCCATTTTTACGCGCGTAGCGTTGGAGCATTACCAGATCGAAGCGTCGCGAGAGCACTCTCCCGCGCCCTGGCCAGACGATGATGACGCGTGGCGCCTGTGTCCAGTTTAATTTATCACGGACGGAGTTGTAATCATCGTGCGGCTCTAGGTAAATAATTTGTGTCTTCACAATAATTAAGAGGGGAGATCGATTATCAGTGAGAACTTAGGCGTTCTTGAACCCAAAGTTTTGCTGCATCCAAGGCCTCTTCCACACGAGCAGGATCCTTGCCACCGGCTTGCGCGAGCGACGGCTTACCGCCTCCACCTCCACCGATAATTTTAGCGATGTTTTTTATTAACTCGCCTGCATGGAAATCGCGCTCAACGAGATCTGGGCTGATTGCGGCGACGACTAAGGGCTTTTCATCGCTGACCGACGCGAGAACCACCACACAGTTGGGATGATTCGCACGGAAACGGTCCGCAAGAGCGCGCAAGATCTCTGGATCTGCTTCGGGTATTTGGCCCGTCAGAAGTGAAATTCCGCTCACATCTTCAGGGGTGAGTAGATCTAAGGCGGCGAACGCTGACTGCTTACGGACAGCGAGTATTTTACTGAATAAGCGATCACGTTCTGCAATCAAATGCTCGACATGTTGTTCGACCGCGTCCGGCGTTCCACCGAGTTCTCCAGCAAGGCGTTGCAGGCTAGCCCGCTGTGTGCGCATCATTCGCAGCGCTTCCCGGCCCGTGAAAGCCTCTATTCGCCGAATCCCGGCAGCAACGCTTCCCTCGCTGACGATCAGGAATGGTCCGATAATTCCTGTCTCGGTGACATGAGTGCCTGCACAAAGTTCAAATGAGATACGCTTGTCCATGCCGATGCTCACCGAGCGTACAGTATCTCCATAGGTCTCGCCGAAAAGCGCCATCGCACCCTCCTCGATGGCCTCCTCCTGGGGTTGATGGAGGATTGTGAGCGAGTGATTTTCGAGGATTGCCTCGTTGACCCAATCTTCGACCTGTTCGGTTTCATTAGGTGTCATCGCTTGCGGATGGGTGAAATCAAAACGAAGTCGGTCGGAAGCGACAAGTGAACCTGCTTGGCGGACGTGTGCACCGAGGACATGTCGAAGAGCGGCATGCAGCAGGTGCGTTGCCGTATGGTTGCGCATGATATCCAGGCGCTGCTGTTCGTCGAGATGAGCTCTGGCGGAAGCGCCGACTTTCAGTTTACCTGTAACGACTTCACCGAAGTGGATGATCAATCCGTCAACGGGCTGCCGAGTATCCGTAACTCGCATCTCCCAGTCATCACCATTTGTAGATTTAAGAACACCGGTGTCGGAGACCTGACCTCCTGCTTCTATGTAGAAAGGAGTGTTGGGCAGGATTACGCCAACGGCTTCACCCGGAGATGCCGATCTGACCGTTTGACCGCTTTTGATAATCGCCAGAACATCGCCCTGCGTTGAAAAGCTGGAATATGGGTCGTACTTAACCCCGTTCTCACTAAGTTGTCCCTCTTCCACAAGGTCTGTGAGAAGCTGCTGATAGAATTCGACGTCCTGATAAACCAATCCGCCGAGCTTGTCTCCTGCGCTTGAGGCGATGCGGTGGGTCTCCATGGCCTCCCTGAAACCTTCCTCCTCGACGTCTAGATTGCTCTCGCGGGCGATATCACGAGTGATTTCGAAGGGGAGGCCATAGGTCGCGTAAAGATTGAAAGCTTGATCGCCGGAGATGACCTTCTTCTTAGAGTCAAGTGTTTCTTGCACAATATCTGAAAGGTAATTAATGCCGATATCTATTGTGTGGTTGAACCGGCGTTCTTCATCGGTCACGGTTTGAAGTATCGCCTGGCGGTTACGAACTAATTCCGGATACGCATCCCCATAATGCTCGATAACCGTTTCGGCCACCTTTGAGAGGAAGGGCTCGACCAAACCGATCATAGAACCGAAGCGGCTTGCTCGACGGATGATCATCCTGCAGACGTAGTTCCGTCCTATGTTTCCGGGTACAACACCATCCGCGATAAGAAATGTCGCCGCGCGCGAATGGTCTGCGATCACACGGTAGGGTGTGAAGTGGGCCTCGCGATCAGCTTCAGTGTGGTCGGCGAGTCTCTGGACAGTGTCCATCAATGGTGTGAATAAGTCGGTTCGGTAATTGGAGTCCACATCCTGGATCACGGCAACGACCCGGTCTAAACCTAAGCCGGTATCCACATGTTTTGCTGGGAGTGGTTTTATTTCGGTCGGGCTTGATCGGTTGTACTGGATGAAGACAAGATTCCATAGTTCGATGAAGCGTTGACAGTCACCGTTCACTTGGCAAACATGGTTTGGATTGTCTGCCATTTCGCAGTATTTTTGCCCTCGGTCCAGAAAGATCTCACTATCCGGACCGACTGGACCTGTATCTGCCATCTCCCAAAAATTCTCATCACGACCGAAGAAGAGTAAATGCTCAGGGTTAAAGCCGGGCTGCTGGAGCCAAAATCCCGCAGCTTCATCATCGCGCGGGATAACGCCCAGTTCGTCTTCGAAGCAAGTAGCCCAGAGTTTGTCACCAGGGAGTCCCCATTCAACTGTCAGGAGTTCCCATGCCCATTCGATCGCTTCTTTCTTGTAATAATCTCCGAAAGACCAATTCCCAAGCATTTCAAAGAATGTGTGGTGGGTGTCATCCCGGCCCACGTCGTCGAGATCATTGTGTTTTCCAGCAACACGCATGCATTTCTGCGAGTCGGCGACGCGGCTGTAGGCCCGTTTACCAGTTCCCAGAAAGACATCTTTAAACTGAACCATTCCCGAATTGGTAAAGAGGAGCGTTTGGTCGCCGCCAGGGACAAGTGACATCGAGGGCACAATTGTATGCCCGCGCGCCTCGAAGAAATCGAGGAACGATTGCCGGATCTCTGCGCTGGTCAAGTTGCTTGTTTTCCCCTTGGTTACTTTCTTACCCGTCATTAAACCTCCGCTTCAAAGAGGGATTATACGCTACCTGATAATGCCCTTCAACCAAGGTTATAGATCATATAAGAATCGTGCACAAACTGAACCTCGATTCTTGAGATGATGGATATCTCTTGACCGAAGTCCGCGGCTTGCGTTATACTTTTCCTCACTACGGGGGTGTAGTGTAGCGGCTCAACACGCTGCCCTGTCAAGGCAGAGATCGCGGGTTCGAATCCCGTCATCCCCGCTAGCCGTCTGGCCTATGCCAGGCGGCTTTTGTTTATGGGTCTCCTGGTAATTGTGCGCAGATGACTAATGCGCCCGGACAGCCTCAGGGCTAAACAAACTTGCGGCAGGTTTACGCTCTGATCTCATCATGCATGGAGGCGGTCAGCAGCTGGAGTCCTGAAGAGGATCAATATAAGGATTTTTCGCTTCACTCGGTATGACAGGTTATTGGCAAAGCGTGTCTGAGGAGCAGAGCGACGAAGAATCTCGTTTTTAGTCAGAAAAACATTCCAGCTCAAAGAACGAGATGCTTCGCTTCGTTCAGCATGATAGATCCCTGTAACCTGTCATGCCTTCGTCGTTTCACGGCTCTCTAGAAATGACATTTAATGGTTCAGAGACCTTCACGTCATTGCCGTAGTGAGGAATCAACCGCCGGTTATTAGTTTTGTTGGAAGGGGTCCAGTTCTTGTTCGAGCTGCCGGCGGAATTGCTCGGTATAAAGCTTGAAGTAGTGCCCTTTCTTTTCAAGCAGTTCGGCGTGCGTGCCCATTTCAAGGATTTTGCCGCTTTCGATCACGAGGATGCGGTCGGCACGTTTGATCGTAGAGAGTCGATGGGCGATGATGAAGCTAGTCCTCTCCTTAGTGAGTGCGGCCATACCCTGTTGGATGAGTGCTTCACTGAGCGTATCGACAGAGCTCGTCGCTTCGTCCATGATGAAGATCTCAGGATCTGCAAGCAAGGCTCTAGCTAGACTAATGAGCTGCTTCTGTCCAACCGATAGTAAGATCCCGCCTTCGCCAACTTCGGTCTCGTAGCCTTTCTCTAGTTTGTCAATAAAGTCATGTGCACCAGCGATTTTTGCCGCATTTTGTATCTCCTCATCGCTGGCATCTAACCGCCCGTAGCGCAAGTTTTCACGAACAGTTCCAGAGAATAGGTGGGGTGTTTGCAGGACCATGCCGATGCGGGAGTGGATGGCGTGGAGAGAGAAATCCGTGTAATCTTGGCCCCCGATGGTGATTCTTCCTTTTCTGGGTTCGTAGAAACGGCTGACGAGATTAACGATTGTGCTCTTCCCACCGCCAGTTGGACCCACGAGGGCGATGGTCTCCCCTCTTTGAACATTCAAATTGAAGTTCTTCAGGACAGGGGCTTCTTTTTCGTAGAAGAAATCAACGCCCTCGAAGGAGATATCCCCCTGGATGCTGCCGGGATCGTACGCGTCTGGTTTGTCTTGCACTTCTGGTGTTGAATCGACGAGTGAAAAAACGCGCTCAGCGGAAGCGATGGCTTGCTGCATTTCCGCGTAAACCCGGGCTAAATCTTGGATCGGCCACATCATAAAGGTGATGTAGGAGATGAAAGCTTGAATACCTCCGATTGTGATTCCCGCTATTGGCACTTGAAGGCCGCCGTACAGGGCAATCGCTCCAATTGCAATTGCACTTACGAATTGAACCGTAGGAAGGAACAGCGCCGACAGCCAGGCGGCGCGGTAACCAGCGTTGAACATCTCGCTTGTGAGACCACTGAATTCGTCGAGACTCTTCACTTCGCGATTGAGAGCTTTGATTACCCGAACACCCGCAATTTGCTCATTGTAGGCGCCAGTAATCTTGGAGTTAATTTTTCGGACGAGACGAAATTGGAGAAGAATCTTTTTCTTAAATTGTACAGCGACAATGATGAGGATGGGGATAATCATGATTACGATCAATGCCAACTGCCAATTGATCACCACCATGAAATAGATTGCTGTTCCAATATTCAGCAATCCCCAAATTATGTCCAGCAACCCCCATGTGACCAACTGCGCGATTCGCTCAGAATCTGAAGTCACCCGTGACATAATCCATCCTACGGGTGTTCGGTCGAAATACGAGAGCGAGAGGTTCTGAAGGTGGTTAAATGTGCTCTTGCGCAGATCGTATTGAACCCGCTCACCAAGCACCCCGGCCAGGTAAATGAAACCGAAGACGTTAAGAACCTGCACTATAATGAGCAAACCATAGGTCCGAATGATCTGAAATAAGGCGACACGATCACCGGCGAGGATTCCATCATCGATGATCTGTTTACCGAGATACGTGAAATAGGCATCGAGAGACGAAACGACCCCGATCGTAACGATGAATCCGATCAGCCAGGGCCAGTGAGGTTTTGTGAGACCCAGGATGCGCAGCACGGTCTGCCCGTTGAATTCCGTTGAGAATTCCTCTTCTCTGAATTCAGCTACTGACATCCGTTAGCTCCTGTTCAAGCGCATCTTCGATCTGTGTTTGCATTTTGTGGACCTTCTGGTAAATCCCTTCCTCAGCGATGAGCTCCTTATGCACTCCGCGTTGAGCGATCCTTCCCTTATCCAAGACGATGATTTGATCGGCGTTCATGACACTTTGGATGCGATGGGCAATGATGAATGTAGTTCTGTTTTCCATCAGTCGATATAAAGCTTCGCGAATTTCCGTTTCGGTCAGGGTGTCCACGGAAGACATAGAATCGTCCAGGATGAGAATACACGGATCTTTTAGCAGCGTACGGGCGATGGCAATGCGTTGTTTCTGGCCACCAGAGAGGGTCACGCCTCTCTCTCCCACGAGCGTTTCATACCCTTCTGGAAATGTCGTAATCGTTTCGTGGATCGCGGCGGCGCGGGCAGCGGCTACAATTTCGCCCTGGGTTAAATCACGATTGACGCCAAGGGTTATATTCTCTCGTATCGTCCTCGAAAACAAAAATGGCTCTTGCTCAACGATCCCGATTTGCTGCCGCAGGAAGCGTCGTGAATACTCATTAAGTTCGACTCCATCGAGCTTCAAACTCCCATCTGTATAATCATAAAATCGCGGGAGCAAGTTTACGAGAGTGGTTTTGCCTGATCCCGTCGGTCCTAGCAAACCGATGACATCACCAGGGGCACATTCGAAGGAGATGTTTTCCAGAACAGGGGAACCATGCTCGTAGGCGAAACCAATGTTATCGAAGATAATTTCACCGACCGAGTCGTGATCTTCTGGATATAAACCAACATCTATAGGTTCTCGTATCTGACGGATCACTTCTACAACTCTGCCATAGGAGACCACGCCCGAGGAGATCTGGACAATAAGACGTCCCAAGTTTCTCATGGGCCATATGATCCAAATAAGCATGCCGGTATAGGCGACGTAAGAACCAATCGACAAGGAGCCGTCGATGGTCATTAATGCACCGATGGCAAGCCCGGCGATCATCTGGAAACTGGCGAGTATATCGGATGCCGGCCAATAAAAGGCGTGCATGGTGAGCAGGCGGCGTCCCAGGACAAATTTCCCCCAATTTTCGCGCTCGAACTTCTCTCGCTCAAAAGCCTGGCGGGCGAAGGCCTTCACCACTCGGGTGCCGCTCAGGTTTTCCTGAAGTGTTGTGGATAGAACAGCTTCTTGCTCTTGATATGACTCATAGAGTTTAGAAATCTTACGGAAGAAGAAGTAGGAAAGCATTATGATGAGTGGGATCACGGCGATTGATCGCCACGCGAGCAGCGGGTTTATGCTGAAGATCGCGGCAAAGTTCAAGCTAAAAAGCAGAAGGATACGCCCCAGACCGATGATTTGATCAGCGAAGAATCTGCGCAAAGCGTCAACATCTGATGTGCAGCGCTGAATGAGTTCGCCGGTCGGCGTCTGGTCGTGATAGGTGAAGGTCAGGCGTTGAATGTGGTCAAAGAGATAATTTCTCAGCTGCCGGACAATTCCCTCTGCTGTTCTGGCGGCAAGCGCTCCGCTGACGAAAGTAAAGAAGCCCTGTATCAGCGCAAGACCGATAAAACCCATGCCCACCCAGAACAAGCGCGTTAACGTTGGAGTGCTTGGGAGTACATCATCGATAAAGTACCGGAGCCATAGATATATCGCTGTCCTGGCAAGCGCGGCAACGCCAAGGCTTACCGTAGCAATGACGTAGATGAAGCGATGCCCACGCATCATGCGCATTAAGCCGACCAGCCTGTTGGCCGTTAGAATGTGTTGGAAATCGCGCTGCTCGTTCATTTCACGCTTCTCAGTGAGGCGAGTGTTTATGGCTTTGAAATCGCTGAATCGATAATGTGCCTGACAGGGACAGAGCTGGATTTTACGGAAGAATTCGAAACACCGATTTTTGTCTATATCCGGCAGTTATTTGTTGGAGGTTTCAAAAAAAACTTAAAGAATTTATCGCACGATTCAGAATTTTACCATCCGGATGGGAGATCAGGTAACACATGTGAGCTAGCAGAGGTTATGAGCGGATCGGGTTTTGGTTTCTAATGGATGAACTTGACACCCTTAGAATCGCTATGGTATTCTCAGCCGGCTCTCGAAAGGAAAAAGCGAATTGGAGGGACAATGGGGGATGATCTTCGCTACTGGATCGGCTTCAATCGAATTTATGGGGTAGGCGCGGCACGTTTCAAGCTGCTCCTGGAGGCCTTCGGCGATTTAGAATCTGCATGGAAGGCGACAGCGTCGGAATTGCGCAACGCTGGTTTGGGTCAAAAAACTGTTCAATCCATCCTGTCGAATCGGGATAATATAGATCCCGCCCGGGAACTGAATCGTGTATACGAGCTGGGGTATTCGTTACTTACCATTGAAGATCGCAACTATCCCGCCAGGCTGCGTGAGATAGACTTGCCGCCTCCGCTTCTCTACCAGTTCGGTGAAATTGCAGAAAATGATCGCCTGGCCGCTGCAATCGTCGGCACACGACGAGCGACACAATATGGGAAATCAGTTGCACGCGAAATTTCATATGTCTTGGCTGGGTGCGGCGTAACGATTGTCTCTGGACTCGCCCGAGGGATTGATGGGATTGCCCATCAGGCAGCGATAGATGCCGGCGGTCGAACCATCGCAGTGTTGGGTTCCGGACTGGATAATATCTATCCTCCTGAACATCGTGGCTTGGCGGATAATATCGCGGCATCGGGTTCAATCCTAAGCGATTATGCTCTGGGCACAAAACCTGAGGGGCGAAACTTCCCACCCCGCAATCGAATTATCAGCGGGCTTTCGTTGGCCGTAATCGTGATCGAGGCCGGCGTGTCGAGCGGGGCACTCATCACGGCAGATTTCTCAGCAGATCAAGGTAGAGAAGTTTTTGCCGTTCCAGGCGACATTTATAAACCGAGCAGCAAAGGGACGAATCTATTGATTCAAGCGGGTGCACACCCTCTAGTAAAACCTGAAGAGGTCTTAGAGGTATTAAATCTGGATCTCGTTAGTAGCCAGGATGACGTTGCAGAGCAACTCCCGGAAGACGAAGTTGAACAAATGGTATTTCAAGCGTTAAGCAAGCAGCCGATTCATGTTGACGATCTGCAGACACGCTGCTCGCTGCCGGCGTCCACCCTAAATGCTGCGCTCGCAATGTTGGAATTAAAAGGGCGGGTGAGGCAGGTTGGTGGGATGAATTTTGTAAGAATTCGTGAGGGAAAAGCGACATATAAGGTGGATTAACCCATGGATTCAAATTACTATGCTGCGATTATGGCCGGAGGAGGTGGGACAAGGCTCTGGCCTTTATCAAGGAAGAAGCGCCCGAAACAAGCGCTCAAGTTTTTTGGAGACCGGACGCTCTTTCAAGTTTCCGTTGAGCGGATTTTGCCGGTTATCGAATCTGAAAAGATTCTCGTGCTTACAATTGCGGATCATGCGGGAATATTAGCAAAACAAGAAAAGTTGCTGGTGCCGAGGAATTTTATTATTGAGCCATCTCCACGGGGCACTGCATCAGCAATCGGCCTCGCTGCAATTTACTTAAACCATAGAGATCCCGGGAGCGTTATGGCCTGTCTTACAGCGGATCACTATATGGCCAATGAACCAGCATTCCGTGAACTCCTTCTTGCAGCCTATGATGCGGCGCTTGATAACTACCTGGTTACTCTGGGTATTACACCCGAAACACCGGATCCAACATATGGGTACATACATAAGGGAGATGTAGCAGATAAATACCGTGGACTACAAACATTTACCGTTCGGGCTTTCAAAGAAAAACCGGACGTGGATCTTGCCAGGGAGTATCAACAAAGCGGTGAATACAGTTGGAATTCAGGGATGTTTGTCTGGAGAACCGACCGCATATTAGAAGAAATACAGCGTCAAATGCCCGATCTATTTTCGGGGCTACAAGAAATCGAGAAAGCTCTGGATACGGATCGAGAGCAGGAAATAATTGAGGCTGTTTGGAGCGAGCTAAAGAGCATCACGATTGATTACGGTGTGATGGAGGGGGCGGATGGTGTCGTTGTGATTCCCGCAGATGATCTTGGTTGGATTGATGTTGGTGATTGGAATCGTTTATATAACGTTCTTGAGAAAGATGAAGCCGGAAATGTAAGCGATGCCGATTCTGCGCTTTTACTCGACACACGAGGAGTTCTCATATTACAGGATGCTCAGAGAGAACCGGGACGTCTTATCGCTGCGTTAGGCATCGATGATCTTGTCATCATTGATACCGAGGATGTGCTGCTTGTTTGCCGCAGAGAGACGGCAGATCAAGTGAAGCGTTTGGTTGATTTCATGGATGAGCGAGAATTGGGAAAATTTTCTTAGCGGAGTTTATTTTTATGGAAGCGTATTGCGTAAAGTGTAAAGAGAAGAGGGAAATTGAAAGCCCAGAACCGACATTTACTTCTTCTGGGACTCCCGCAACGCGGGGAAAATGTCCGGTTTGCGATACAGGGTTATATAGAATGGGCAAAACACCGGCGCATGAAGGGATTGAGAAACCTGAGGTGCAGAGGAAAGTATCAAAGAAAAAGCCACGCAAACGAAAAGGGAAACTTGTCATCGTCGAATCTCCTGCCAAAGCGAGGACAGTAGGACGAATATTGGGAAAAGGTTATTCTGTGAAAGCGTCGGTGGGTCATGTACGCGATCTATTGCGCTCTCAGCTATCGGTAGATGTGGAGAACGACTTCACACCAAAGTACAGGGTGCCCAACGAAAAACGCGATGTCGTAAAGGGATTAAAAGCGGATTCTGCAAAAGCCTCCGAAGTTTTCATTGCAACGGACCCGGATCGCGAAGGGGAGGCGATCGCATGGCATCTTATTGAAGCAGCAGAGATCGACCCCGAAATCGTCAAGCGTGTGGTGTTCCATGAGATCACTAAAACTGCTGTTGAGGAAGCGTTTCAAAAACCACGCATCATCGATATGGATCTTGTCGATGCGCAGCAAGCACGGCGCATCCTCGACAGGCTTGTGGGCTATAACCTTAGCCCATTGCTCTGGTCCAAGGTGCGCGGGCGCCTCTCCGCGGGTAGGGTTCAATCCGTTGCCCTAAGGATGGTTGTAGAAAGAGAACGTAAAATCCGGGATTTCATTCCACAGGAATATTGGACAATCGATGCCGGATTCGTGAACCGCCAGAAGCCCCCCGATTTTAAAGCGAGGCTTATTCGCTGGGATGGTGCGAAAGCAGACGTAACAAGCGGGGAGGAAGTTAAGGATCTCGTCGAGGATATTGAAACGGCGGATTATCGTGTGGTCGGCGTCAAGCATGGCCAGCGCATCCGAAAACCAGTGGCACCCTTCACAACCAGTACAATGCAGCAAGCTGCCTCTAGACGGTTCAATTACACCGCGCGTAAGACGATGGCTATCGGTCAGCAATTGTATGAGGGACTTGATGTTGGCGAGGGTAATTCGTATGGTCTGATTACTTATATGCGTACAGATTCGACACAAGTCTCTAATGATGCGATTAGGGATGTAAGGCAATTTATCGAGAAGCGCTTTGGTAAAGAGTTCCCACCCGAGAATCCAGTAATCTACCGGACTCGAACTCGCGGCGCGCAAGAAGCACACGAGGCGATTCGCCCAACGTCTGTATCCCGAACTCCTGAGCGGATCAAGTCGTATCTTTCAGCAGATCAGTTTAAATTATATGATCTCATCTGGCGACGTTTTGTCGCTTCCCAGATGAAACCCGCAGAGTACGACACGCTTGCGATTGAGATTGACGGTATTTCTGCGGACCATCAGTATCTTTTCAAGGTGTCGGCATCAGCTATGCGCTTTCCAGGATTCTTTGAAGTGTATGGCGATAGGGAGAAACAATCCAAGAATGGGGACAATGGCGGAAATGGTCTTACATCCACACTTGAACAACTTCCCGAACTGGTCGAGGGGGATTCTCTTGATCTAACCGGAGTCTTCCCCGACCAACATTTCACAAAACCGCCTCCACGATATTCCGATGCCAGTTTGATTAAGGCAATGGAAGAGCATGGGATTGGGCGTCCTTCAACTTATGCGCCTACGATCTCAACGTTACGTCAGCGAGGGTATGTAACTCGGGAGAAGCGCCGCCTACATCCTACCGAGATCGGTGAAGTTGTCACGGATCTACTGGTGGACCATTTCTCGGATGTGATCGATATAACATTCACTGCTAAAATGGAAGATTCGTTAGACGAAATCGCATCAGGTAAACGTGAATGGGTGGAGGTAATCCGGGAATTCTATAAACCATTTGCAGAGGAACTTGCGAGCGCCGTCGAGAACATGCCCGAGATAAAAACGGAGCCAGAATTACTCGATCGCGCCTGTCCTGAGTGTGGAAAACCTCTTCTAATCCGGCATGGGCGTTACGGGAAATTCATTGGCTGTTCGGATTTTCCCACTTGCCGGCACACTGAGCCTTGGCTGGAGAAAATTGGTGTAAGCTGCCCAGATGACGGCGGTGATCTGGTTGAGAGGCGAACCAGGAAAGGTCGCGTATTCTACGGCTGCTCAAATTACCCAGAATGTCAATTCACTTCCTGGAAACGACCTTTGAAAATACCTTGTCCGGCGTGTAATGGGCTGCTGGTGGCGGAGAATCGTGACCAAGCAGTGTGCAAATCCTGCGAATCAAAATTCGAGCGCAGCGAGTTGCCTCAAGCTGAGGATGATCCGGCATAGATCATGCATCCGTAACTTTGCTTTGTTCTTAATGTCGGGCTAAAATCCATTTATTGGAGAATCTCCAGCCCTGTAGATATTTGATTATCGGCTGTAGAGGGAAAAGAGGGACCATGGACAACGTAAAAGAGATGTTCACAAGGAAGTCGTTCGCCGTAGGTGCCGCTCTAATTGCAGGAATTGCTTTGGGGGTACTTTATGCTTGGGTGATTCAACCTGTGCAACTCGTAGATGCTGACATCTCACAGTTGCGCGAGGATCTGCGTGTAGATTACTTACGAATGGCAATCGGCTCATATGCCGTAAATGCTGATGTAGAAGTCGCCATCAAACGCTATGAATCGCTCGGCGATAATAAAGACGCAACTCTAAGAGTTGTAGGCGAAAGCCCGGGTGAAGTTGGCCCGAGCGATCTTCAAAAGTTTCAGGCGCTTGTGGCAATAGAATCGCCATCAGATGCGCCGCTTGTAGAAACCGACGAAACTGATGAATCGGCCGTATCTACGGAGCCGACCGCCTCCTCAGCTGAATCGACTACGGCATCTATAGAGCCGGCTGCCGAATCTACAGAGCCGACTACTGCATCTCGATATATTTTACCTGTTTGTCTGGGAACCTTGGGGCTGGGCGCTTTGCTAGGTGTTGCGCTCGTCCTGCGGCGAAGGATAGAAGCCAGAGAAAATGGCTTTGAACCTGACTTTGCGCCTGATGCTGAGGATGCAGCGCATGATATAAACCTTGAAGCTGAAATCGAAATTCCGAATGACGAGCCGTTGGCAACATTCCGTACAACCTACACAATCGGCGATGATCTATATGATGATTCGTTCAGCGTAGAAAGCCCAGCATCTGGCGACTTCCTAGGGGAGTGCGGAGTAGGTATTGCTGAAGCAATCGGGATGGGGGATCCCAAGAAAGTATCCGCATTTGAGGTTTGGCTCTTCGACAAGAACGACATTCAGACCGTAACCAAGATCATAATGAGCAAATACACCTTCAACGATGAAGACACACGCAGTCAGCTTGCCGCGAAAGGCGATCCGGTTATGGCTGAAGGTGGAGAAGTTGTCGAGTTAGAGACTGCATCTCTTCGTGTCGAGGCTCGCATCGTCGATATAAGTTATGGGGAGGGGGCGCTTCCGAAAGAAAGCTTCTTCGACCGCATGACAATCGAACTGAAAGCAATAGCTAAAACCTAGGACACTTATCGAGAAACATAAAAAGGGCAGAACAATATTCTGCCCTTTTTATGTTTGCATACAATATAGTTTTAACGAATCTCTTGGATCTCCATAATGAGGGCACCTCCTGGGGTCTCAGCAGTAGCCGTGTCACCGACGCGTTTTCCCATAAGAGAACTGCCTATTGGTGATTCGTTCGATATTTTACCGTTTCTTGGATCGGCTTCTTTGATGCCGACGAGTTTGTACGTTTGCGGAGCTTCTCCGTCTACAATCACGACAACTGTTGACCCAATGTTTACCTGCTCGTTGCCGCCATTGCCTTCAACAATAATTGCAATCTTTAGAATTTGCTGAAGCTCGGCAATTTTCCCCTCTAAAAATGCCTGGTCTTCCTTAGCGATAATATAATCCGCGTTTTCCTTGAGATCTCCCATCGAGATTGCGGTACGGAGACGTTTAGCTAAATCCACACGCCGTGGCCCCGTTAATTCCTTGAGCTCTTTCTGAAGTTTTTGTGCGCCTTCAGACGTAAGATAGATTTCTTTATTTTCCATAAAATTACCTGATGAAACTTGATTATAAAGCTACCTGTGGGTCAAATAAGCGGCTGTGCTCATCTAATGCAAAGCGATCGGTCATCCCGGCGATATAGTCGCAAATTACCCGTTGAAATTCACCATTCTTTGCTCGTTCCTGAACTTCGGCGGGAAGTATACCCGGATTTTCAGTATAAGCGTTGAATAAATCCTGCAAGATGTGTTCTGCTTTGATCTGCATTCGGTAAACACGAAAGTGGCGGTACATATTTGCGAACAAGAAATCTTTCAACTCATGGTTCATCTTGATGAATGATTCAGAATGGATGACGACGCTATCTTTAAAGCGCTGAAGCTCATC
>DAOUDJ010000143.1:0-2893 GCA_034430795.1 Anaerolineales bacterium
GCTTACGAAGCTCCATCGCTCGCGGTCTCTGCTGGGAGCCCGACGTCTTCCTCCACCCTCAAAGATCATGGATCCTTAGGACCCTTGCTAAACCGGTCGTCCTGATAGCTGCGGTGAACCCGCCATGGCTCGCCGCTCTCCTCGTGGTCCTTCTCGCGTTTTCATCTCAAAATCACCATGACTCACCTTTACCGAACCTTTATATCCACTTCAAAGATCCTTCATCGTTGAGACATATGATTGTTCCGTCGGTGCAGCCGTACAAAAGAGGTAGCATCAATCGCACGAAAAAGATTATTCAAAATATGGAGGAATGTAGAAATGGATAAGAAGATAGGTTGGATGTTGGCGATCAGTGCAATCGTCGTCGCAAGTTCGGCCCTGGTCTTGGTGGTCGTAATTCTGGGAAGAATGCTCTGGCAACCCGAGAGTACCTGGATGAGTCAATGGATGCCTCACGGGTTCGCGGCAGGGGAACATCCGGAATACAGCATGGGCTTGGGAATGATGGATGGTGGTTATGAGACGAAGAGTTCCAGATGGGGGATGATGCAGGGCGGAGTTTTCGTTGACGCCAATGTTGAACCCCTCACCATCGCCGAGGCAGAATCTGCCCTCGAAGATTACCTCACAGCATCCGCGTATGACGATCTCGAAATCGGTGAAATCATGATCTTCGACAATCACGCCTACGCTCAATTCGTAGAAGTGAGCACCGGCATCGGTGCCATGGAAGTGCTTGTAGACCCCGTGTCGCTTGCGGTCACGCCGGAACATGGGCCTAACATGATGTGGAACCAAAAATACAGCACAATGGGCGGTCGGGGCATGATGGGGGGATTCACCTCTAGTGTCGTCTCGGCAGACATGCCGATAAGCGAAGAAGAGGCTTCCAAGTTCGCTCAGAGCTATTTGGATGAGGCTCACCCTGGCTTGGAAGTCGACGAACACGCCGATGCTTTCTATGGTTATTACACGCTTCACACCCTTCAGGACGGTGAAACGGTCGGAATGTTGAGCGTCAACGGGTATACGGGTCAAGTTTTTCTTCACACTTGGCACGGCGATCTGCTTGAGATGCATGGAGAGTGATTTAATATCACAATCGCTAAGGTGGACCGGGAAATTGAGTCCGGTCCACCTTTTTATGTGTACAATGGGGATTGATTCAACGCTCGAACTACATGGTATTTTGACTAAGGAGCGAAGTGTGCCTGCCACCAAGATCTTAGTGATTGACGACGAACAGAGTATTCTCGATCTCGTCACAGCTTATCTCCAAAATGAGGGGTACGAATTCCACACCGCCATGGATGGCCCTTCCGGCCTCAAGGCGGCGCGGGTGTTTAAGCCTGACTTGATTGTCCTGGATATCATGCTGCCGGGGATGGATGGGATCGAGTTGCTTTCTCGGCTTCGCCGTGAATCGGATGTATATGTCATCATGTTGACCGCGAAGTCAGAGGAAACGGATAAGATCGTCGGACTTTCTGTGGGAGCAGACGATTATCTGACCAAACCTTTCAGCCCACGTGAGCTGATGGCTCGAATCAAAGCTGCCCTGCGTCGAATGCGGACAGGAGACAGCCGGGTTGAGGGCGCCGTCCTTTCTTTCCAACACATCCGGATCGACACCGGCGGTCGAACCATCTCTGTAGACGATAGATCGGTGGACCTCACCGCGATCGAATTCGACCTGCTCCGTACCCTCGCGGAGCATCCCGGCATTGTGCTCAGTCGTGAGCAGCTGCTTGAAAAAGTCTGGGGCTTTGACTACTTTGGGGAGATCCGAGTGGTCGATGTCCACATCGGGCATGTCCGGCAGAAACTGGGCGATGATCGCTTCATTACCACGGTTAGGGGAGTGGGTTATCGCTTCGAGGATGAGGTGCTGTGACGATGTTGAAAATCATACGCCGTCGCTTAGGGTGGAAAATCTTCCTTTCCTACCTGATCGTTCTCTTGGTGGGGTTTATTGTATTGGTTACAGCTACGGAGTTCTCGGCCCCCACTGCTTTTGACCGCCATCTGGCTGCGATGAGCAATATGATGATGGCGGACGCTTCGATGATGGGGGAGACGACGGATCTGGATCTCTTCACAAATTTCCGCGATGCCCTCAATGAAGCGCTCGGACTGGCACTCGCAGCCGCCTTTGCGGCTGCTTTGGTCGTTAGCCTGATCGTCAGTCGCCAGGTTGTTGCCCCCATTCGCCAGATGATGTTTGCCAGCCAGCGAATCGCTGATGGTCACTACGACGAGCGTGTTGATGTGCCCGGAGATATCGCTGGGGATGGAGTAGATGAATTAGCCCAATTGGCGTTGAGCTTCAATCAGATGGCTGCTAAGCTCGAATATACAGAAGACAAGAGGCGGCAGCTGATCGGGGACGTCGCCCACGAATTGCGAACGCCGCTGACCACGATTAAGGGTTCAATGGAAGGTTTGATCGACGGTGTGTTAACCGCCAATGCCCAAACGTTCCAACAGATCCATCACCAGGCCGACCGGCTGCAGCGCCTGATAGACGATTTGCAGGAACTCAGCAGAGTCGAGGCGGGTGCATATAAGATGGTTCTCCTCCCTCGGGAGGTTAAAGATTTGGTCGAGATCACGAAGACCACCTTGATCCATCAGTTCGAGGAGAAGGGGGTCGCGTTAAGTATTGAACTAGATGCAGGGCTTCCGCTGGTCTCCGCAGATGAAGATCGAATCGGACAGGTGTTGCTCAACCTGGTGGGGAACGCCTTACAGTACACACCGGCAGAGGGCGTCGTAACAATCCGCGCCCGGCGAGAGCGAGACGAGGTTCTAATTTCCGTCTCCGATACAGGCGTGGGCATCCAGGCTGAACACTTAAGCCAAATCTTCACCCGTTTTTACCGTGCGGATA
>DAOUDJ010000144.1:0-3174 GCA_034430795.1 Anaerolineales bacterium
GATAGAGTCGATACTTGAAGGTTCGTTTATGCATAATGCAATTATACCAAAAGTGACATAAAGGGCAATTCATCCCCACCCCAAGGGATGGGGTTTTCTTGCCAGGAGATTCATAAAAAAACCTTGACGCAACCTTTATTTGTAGGTATATTATCAGACACAGGCAGGCATCTGGGTGCCCCCCTCACCTAGATGTTTGTCTGTGTTTTAAGCTGGGGTTACCAGCTTTAATCCCATTGAGAAGCATGTGAGTAAGCCGCTAAATTGTACCGGTGAAGCCACCAGTACACGGTCGCGATTCCCTACAGAGCGGATTCTCGTGATTAAGAAGGGCGAGTGAACAAGGCACCTTGTTTGAGGAGCTGTTCTGCTCGTTCTAAGTCTTCCGCTGTGTTTACGTTAAAGAAACTCAACCCGGAAGGATCAAGCTCAGAGAGCACGGGTTCTTCGATGGGGAGGACATGAACTTTCGGAAAGTAGCTAACCATTCGTCGTTCGCCGGATTCCAGTGCCGCTTCCACCGCGGGGAGGCAGCGCGCACTATTGTAAACCGCTTGGAGCGGTTCGTACTTATTCCCATGCTTGGGGACGATCACGTCGGCCTCACGCGCTCGGTGGAGAAGGTGTTCGAGCAATTCACGACTCACGAAGGGTGTGTCGCACGATAAAACCAGGACGACCTCGCCCTGCGCAGCGCTAAGAGCGGTTTTTAGACCGTGCAGCGCGCCGGCGCCGGGGACCTCGTCACCTGCCATCCGCAGATTGAGATGGGTCAAAGCCTCAGGGCGATTGGTAGTTATCAGGATTTCGTCTGCCAGACCATCGACTCGAGCGAGCACTCGCTCGATTAGTGGAGTCCCCGCCAGACGTATCAACGCTTTGTCTTCCCCCATACGGCTGGATTTCCCGCCCGCTTGAATAGCAATGGTGATCATAGTTACATTTTACCCTCGCTAATAACGCTCTGGGGGCGGGTGATATAATTCGCAATAATCTCATGACAACCCTGGCCGAAGTGCTCGATGCGATGACCATCCCCGGGGAGCTTTACACAGCGCTCCCGAATGGGGACGTGCGCTGTTTCGCTTGCGGTCATCGCTGCCTGATTCGAGACAGTCGGCGCGGGGTATGCAAGGTCCGCTTCAACGATGGAGGAGAGCTGCGGGTTCCTTGGGGCTACGTCGCAGCTTTGCAGTGTGATCCCACCGAGAAAAAGCCTTTCTACCATCTTCTTCCTGGCTCAGATACGCTGACATTCGGGATGCTGGGCTGTGACTTCCACTGCTCCTATTGCCAGAACTGGGTCTCGTCACAAGCTTTGCGCGATCCCGCCTCTGACGTCTCTGGATCCTATCTTCGCCAAATCGAACCGTCCGAGATGATTGAGTACGGACTTAATATGGGCGCTCGGGTTGTGGCGTCTTCGTACAATGAGCCCTTGATCACTTCCGAATGGGCTGTCGCAATCTTCAAGGAGGCTGTGAAAGCAGGCTTGAAGTGCGCGTATGTCTCAAACGGAAACGCGACACCGGAAGTGATGGATTATCTCAGCCCATATCTCAGCGGGTTTAAAATTGACCTAAAGACAATGCAGGACCGAAATTACCGTGACTTGGGCGGTGTGCTCCAACATGTGCTTGACAGCATCAAGATGGCGCACGAACGGGGCCTCTGGGTGGAGGTTGTCACGCTTGTCGTCCCGGGCTTCAACGACAGCACCGAGGAATTAATGGATGCGGCCAGATTTATCGTCTCCGTGTCGCCGGATATCCCCTGGCATGTCACTGCCTTTCACAAGAATTACCATATGACCGATACGGAGAACACCACTGTCGATATGCTGATCCGGGCGGCTGAGATTGGCCAGGAGGCCGGGTTGCGATATGTATATGCCGGGAATCTTCCGGGCCAGGTTGATCCTTATGAGGACACTACTTGCCCAACATGCCAACAGAGTTTGATCCGGCGTTACGGCTTTGTGATCTTGGATTATCAACTGACCGGGCAGGGAACTTGCCCGCATTGTGGAACCACAATTCCCGGAATCTGGCCTGAGTCGGCGGACGAAGTGAGGCTTAGCTCGACAGCAGATTTGTTTTCGCGGCGACCGCGTATTGTCCCGTAGCAGGCCTTCACGAGCGAGGTATTGGATCACAAAGGAGCGTAACGTTTGGAAACTAAATTAATACTTACGTACGATCCGATACCGGAGCAGCGAGAGGCTTATTTTCGTTATGTCCTGGGTGAATTTGTTCCCACGATGGAGCAACTGGGTCTGAGGATGTGCGAATCCTGGCATACCGCTTACGGCTCCTATCCTCTCAGGCTTCAAGGTTTCACCGCCGACAACAGCGATGCGATGGCAAGAATTTTGAACTCTAGGGACTTCAAGCAACTTGAGGAGCGGCTGCAAGAGTACGTGGTTAATTACCGGCGACGCGTCGTCCTCCGTAAAAAAACCTTCCAGTTCTAATTATAAGAAAAGATACACGGGGGTATGGCCAGGTGAAAGGAGCCGCCTTCCCTGCGCTTTTGGCATTGGCTGCTGACGACGCGCCATTGCGAGGCGAGTTATTCAGGGCAGCATATTCATGTTTACCATAGTGCAGCTCCTGTCCTGTGGGCAACGCTCGCACGCATCTGGTCTGCATCTGAGCCGGTGCGTGACAGCTTTCACAACGTGTTGTATAATGGCGCCGCCCTGGCACATCGAACATCGCCGCTGTATTGAACTCAACTCTCAACGAAGCCCCGCCAGGGCTTTTTTTTATAAAGTTGGGGATTGGCCTATGTTCATCGGAGCGCAAGCCGAATCGGAATTGTTTCTCTTGTCCGGAGGAGATAGCCTGTGATCGCTTGTTGGCTGACGATGGCCGTCATCATTCGTGCGAGCCGCCCATACGATCCATTGGCGTCCATCATGTTTCTAGAAAGGGAAAACCCGCGCCTAGGCGCGGGATTGTTGTCTGGGATAGGAAGTGAGATCAGATAACGCCCAATTCCCGCCCAACGCCCTTGAAGGCGGCGAGTCCTCTGTCGAGGTCCTCCCGGGAATGCGCCGCAGAGATCATCACTCGGATCCGGGCTTTCCCGCGCGGTACAGTCGGAAAACCGAGGGCCATTGCGAAGATGCCCTCCTCGAAGAGTCGCCGGCTGAAATCCTGAGCCAGGGCT
>DAOUDJ010000145.1:0-7157 GCA_034430795.1 Anaerolineales bacterium
AGGCAACCGCGAGGTATTCATAAACCGCCTCTCGTTTGCGGCCCAACCGCTCGAAGGTTACGGCCAATTTGGTCCGCGTGTTGAGGTTGCTAGGGACCATCCGGGCGATTTGGGACCAGTTATCGATGGCTTTATCAGCATCTCTACGCTTGAGATGCAACTCGGCCGCGGCGGTCCGTTGGGAGACAGCGCTGTCGATTTGATCGATGATTTCGAGGATTTCGGATGTTTTTTCTACGGGGACAGGGTCATCCGGGGCTAATTTCGCAGCGTGCTGATAGACTTCGAGCGCTTCTTGGTATTTTTCCGACTCTAAAAGTGCAAGCCCGAGACTCGTCAAAGCCCCGGGTTGGTCGGCTTTTAGTGCGAGCGCCTTGCGGTAAAACTCGATTGCTCGGTCCCAATGGAGATCCCAAGCTGCGGAGTGCCCAAGACGCATGGATTCTTCGAAGAGTTCTTGGCGTTCTGTCATACCCCATACTTTTTGTACAAAAATTGGCTAGAGAGGCGAGTATAGCACAAGTTGGAGGTGGTCGCCGTTCAGGTCTCTGGCATAAACAACAAAGCGTGAATGACGTATAGCCTCCGATGAAGCGGAAGAAAACATGCGATTAGAGCGGCTGCATATCTGCCCAATTCGACCCTGCTTTTGCATCCGTCTTTAATGGCACGATAAGATGATAAGCATCCTGCATGACATCCTGAACGATAGCCGTGGTTTGCTCAAGTTCGCCTTCCTGACATTCAAGCATGAGTTCATCATGCACCTGCAGAAGCATGCGAGCTGAGAGGCCGGCATGCGCTAACCGGTTGGGCAGCTTGAGCATGGCCAGTTTAATGATGTCAGCAGCTGTGCCTTGGATGGGCGCATTTATGGCTTCACGGTTCGCCCGGGCGCGAGCCATCTCTGAGACGGAAGCACCGCTCACCAATTGTGGGAAGTACCGTCGCCGGCCTAGAAGGGTGGTGACATAGCCCTTCTCGGCGACCTCTTGTCGAATGTTCTCCAGGTAGCTTTTTACCCCTGGGAAGCGTTCAAAGTATGCATGAACGAAGTTTTCAGCTTCAGCCAGGGTGAGATCCGTGGTTCGCGTTAATCCGAAGGGGCTCATACCGTAGATCAAACCGAAATTGATCGCTTTGGCGTGGCGGCGCATGGCAGGCGTAACATCCTCGATATTGGTCCCGTAGATCGCCGCTGCCGTGGTTGCGTGAATATCCTGGTCATCCCGGAATGCTTCGATCATCGCCTCATCCTTTGCGATGTGAGCGACGATGCGTAGTTCAATCTGGGAATAGTCCACACTTAGTAATAACTGACCGACAGCGGGGATAAATGCGCGGCGAATCTCCCGGCCGAGATCTGTCCGTATCGGGATATTCTGGAGATTTGGGCTGGAAGAAGCCAGGCGACCTGTCACCGAGCCGGTTTGGTTGAAGGATGTATGAACCCGGTTCGTCTCCGGATTCACCTGTTGTGGGAAAGAATCTGCGTACGTCGACTTGAGTTTGGCGATCTCGCGCTGCTCAAGAATTAATTCTATGATGGGGTGAACTTCCCTTAGTTCATCCAACACTGCAGCCGCCGTGGAATAATGCCCGGAAGCAGTGCGGCGGGTACGGCTAGGAGGCTCTAAGCCAAGTTCTTCGAATAACACCGTAGAGAGCTGCTGTGTTGAGTTGATGTTGAAACCATGGCCGACAATTTCATAGATCTGTTGCTCGATAGTCTCGAGTTTGGCGGCCATAGTACGGGAGAGTTCAACCAAGAAATTGGTATCCAGCGAGATCCCGGCTAGCTCCATATCAGCGAGGATAGGGATAAAAGGCATCTCCACTTCTTCGAAGATCGACATCTGGCTCTTCTCTTCTAACTCGCTTTTCAACTCGGGCATCAGGCGCAGGCAGATCTCAGCATCGGTGATTGCGTACGGGGCAACTTCCGCGATGGGAACATCTGCCATCGATTTCTGCCCCCGGCCGCTGCCGATCAGATCTTGGATTTCCGTCATCTGGATGCCCAAACGGACCCAGGCTAAGTTCTTCAAACCCAGGCTGCGAGAGGAGGGGTCGCAAAGCCACTCGGCGATCATCGTGTCGAACGCCAAAGGCTCAACAATCAATCCGTGCCGGGCAAGAATGAGGAAATCATATTTGAGGTTATGTCCAATTTTTGGAATCTTGGTATTGGTGAGCGACTCGCTCAGCGCTTGGACCACGTCATCAAGATTTAACTGGGGACCCCCGGCGTGAATCGGGTTGTGTCCTACGGGCAGGTAATAGCCTTCTTCCGGCTTGAGTGCCAAGGATATGCCCACAAGGTCTGCGGTTATGGCGTCAGTACTTGTGGTTTCGGTGTCGATGGCAATCTGCTTGGCAGTTCGCAGTTCAGCTTTTAAACGGGCGAGGGCTTTCGGAGAATCGACCACAACGATCTGTTTAAGGCTACTCACCGGTGCGCTTGCGCTCGAGGTGAACATGTTTAACTGCCCAACCTCGACGGGCCCCGTCCCCCCGGGGATTCTATCTACGAGGGTGCGGAACTCCAGCTCGCGAAAAAGTTTCACTAACCCGTCTCGGTTGTATCCAGTAGCCCGGCAAGCATCCAGGTTGAAATCAATCGGGACATCGGTAACGATCTCACCCAACTTGCGACTGAGATAAGCATTCTCCCGGTTCTCTTCCAGCTTCGACTGAAAACGCTTCGGTATGTCCTCGAGATGTTTGTAGATTTCATCCAGGTTTCCGTATTCTTGCAGGAGTTTGACAGATGTTTTCTCGCCGATCCCACGCACGCCGGGGATGTTGTCGCTTGAATCTCCCACCATGGCTTTATGATCCACCAACTGGGATGGTTCCAGGTTGTAACGGGTTCTCACTTGCTTGGGTCCGTAATCCATGGCCTCGGACAGTTTTTTTCCAGCCAATCGTATGAAGACATTGTCGTCAGCAAGTTGAAGAAGGTCGCGGTCGCCGGTGAGAATGATGACCTCTACTCCTTCGTTAGAAGCCAGGCGTGCGATTGTACCGAGCACGTCATCCGCTTCGTATCCCTCGGCTTCAAGAATCGGAATCCCGAAGGTTTTCACAACTTCGCGAATGCGATCAATCTGCAGGCGTAAATCGTCGGGCATTTTTTCGCGAGTTGCTTTGTACTCCGGGTAGAGGTCATCTCGAAATGTTCTACCCGTATCGAAAGAAACTGCGAGGTATTCTGGTGATTCACTCTCGAGTAACCGGAGCAAAACAGACGTGAAGCCATACGTCCCAGCGGTGGGTTCGCCTGATTTTGTGATCCAGCGCGATCCTCCACCCACGCCTGTAAGAGCGAAGTAGGTTCGATAGGCAAGCGCGTGACCATCGATTAGAAAGAGGCGTGGTTTAGAGGACATAGTGTCTCCAGGATGAGCTCATTTTATGGATTGTAGCATTTAATGTCTGGTGCAATGGTTCCATCCACAGTACTTGGCAGCCGGATAATAGATAACGCCTGGTGATGAGCCAGGCGTTAACACCATTGTTTGTCAGGTTAGACTGTTTCACCGTCGTATATGCGGATATAGCCAGAATGCCCAGTCTTGACTGGATGAGCCATTGGCTTGAACCGCGAGCACAAACTCGACTGATTTTCCAGCCAGGGGACTTAAGTCGATTTCAAGCGATCGGATACTGCCATCGTTTGTTTCGACCCACGATCCAAGATTTTGCAACGGACCGCCGTCGGCTCGGTAGTTAAATTGGAAGCGGACGTTACACAAGGTAGCGTTGTACAAGCAACCAATAATTGTCCTGAATTTATCTCCTGATTGGACGTCGAAAGCGGGGAACTTACCTGTGATCACACCATCATTGATCCATTGAGGATGCGTTTCGAGCGCCGGCTCATTCTCTGTTCTGCCGTCTTCGAGTTTTGGCTCGGCAATCTTTATAACGAAACCCTCGGAATCCCCTGTCGTGCCTGGGCAGGGGAGCACACCTGCAGCGCTGCGCCATTCGGCTGAGCAGTAATTGGCGACGAATTCATATACAATCGTTTCACCGACACCCGGGGTTTTAATCTCAACGTAGAAGGCGACGTTTCCAGAACCTCCCACGCCAAAAAGCACACTGCTGTCTGATCGGAGCTTCCAGTTCCCCTTGAATGTCCCGCTTTCATTTGGAGCGGTGAGGTCCACGGAGATGTCTACAGTCTGATTGGGAGCAACGCTGCTGACAAGCGGCTTCGAAGCAGGGCCACCCATAGAATCGCCGGAATCGAAGACAAGCGCATAGCTGGAATTCCATGTGCAAGATCCTGTGTTGCGCAAGCGCCAGGTTTTTGTGAAGACCTCTCCCTGAGCGAGTTCAGTTCCGTCCGGGATGGTTACATCTGATACAAACGCCGCGCGGTTACAGGGCACTTCTGTCGTCGTGGGAATAGGCGTATTGGTGTTCGTAGGCGATGCCGAAAGTTCGGTCGGTGTCACTGGAGAAGGCGTAAGGGCGATGGTTGGTGGATGTTCCTGCGTATCCCTTGCAGATTCCGTTAGCCGAACCTCGACAGTCTGGGCGGCGAACGTGGGGAGCGGATCTGAAGTGGAAGCCGCCCCTGGGAAGTTGCAGGCGATCACGCCAAGAATTAACACAACTAAAAAAAGTATAGGGCGTTTCATCAAACAAACTCCTTACGAATCGATTATTCAAATGAAATGAGCGTTCCTTGCATATTCAATTTTCTACCCAGCATGCTACAGCGCACTCGCCTGCGGGTCAAGTACGATCGTGCAGTAAGAGATGCGATGGGTCAGGCGCGGAGTGAGGACAATCAACACCCATCATCAAAATTCATCTAAACGGTTTGAGCTTCCGCGTCCTGTGCACTTTTTCTGTTTGTCTACACAATAAGACCTATGGCTAAATGTGGGGATCGTAGAATAGGTATCAACCGTATAAGCGAAGGGGGGTGAAAAACACCGCTTATTGACGAAAGGAACAAGGCATGCAAACCTTGGGGATGATCTCAGCCGTTTAACACTCGCGCGCCGATCATGCTCCACGGACCAGCCCACTCGATCTTCACCTTGACGAGCTCACCCTGGAGATCCGCTTCAGATTCAAAGAAGACCAGCTTGTTTGAGCGCGTCCGCCCTTTCCAGCGGGCACCATGTTTCTCCTCGACAAGAACTTCCTCCGTGTTTCCAACGAAGCGGGCGTTAATCTGGGCTGCGATCTTCGCTTGTAAATCCTCCAGTGCACGAAATCGGCGCATTTTTTCTGCATCGGGAATATCGTCTTGCATCCGCCGGGTGGAAACCGTCTGCGGTCGGGGGGAATATCGCGCTAAATGAGCAACGTCTAGTGCGAGATCTTCTAGGAGATCGTACGATCTTTGGAATTGTGATTCTGTCTCACCTGGGAATCCAACGATGATGTCTGTGGCGACTGAAACTCCAGGGATTGTCTCCCGGATTCTGTGGATAAGGTGACGGTAGTCATCGGATGTGTAACCGCGGTGCATGCGGTCGAGAATTTCGTCGTCACCAGATTGAATTGGGACCTCGATATGTTCGCAGACCTTGGGCAGCGACGCCACAGCTTTAATCAACTCGTCAGTCATCCAATTAGGATGAGATGTGAGGAAGCGTATGCGTTTTAACCCATCGATCTCGTGGAGAGCAGAGAAAAGATCGACAAGCTCGGGGCTGCCTTCGATGTCCATGCCGTAGCGGTCGACGATCTGCCCGAGCAGTGTCACTTCGCGCACTCCTTGTGAAACGAGGGATTCAACCTCGACCGCGATCTCGTTTATCGGGCGACTCAGTTCAACGCCTCGTCGGAATGGAATGACGCAGTAAGTGCATGCGTGCGAGCAACCATAAACAATAGGAACATATGCAGAAACTAATTTCCCCCGTTCTTCCTCCGGGAGGAGAAGTTCAGCGTCCATGATCTCATGCCGACTCCGCGTCTCGGTTTCCACCGTTTTCTTTCCCTCAAGGTTGAGCAGGTGATCTATTAGAGGAACAGGGTCGGATGGCGGCGAGAAGACGTCCACGAAGGGGTATCTCTCGCTCATTTGTTGTTTGCCTGTCACACCAACCATGCAACCCATCAGATTGATCACGAGCTCGGGATGTCTCTCCTTCATAGGCCGCAAGGAAGTAAGCCTGCCGTGGGCTTTGTCCTCAGCGCTTTGACGGACAACGCAAGTGTTCAGCACAATCACGTCGGCTCCATCTGCTTTTGGCGACGGCTGATAGCCGAGTCTCTCGAGGGCCGAAGCCACTCGCTGTGAATCAGCGACGTTCATCTGACACCCCGATGTCCAGATGTGATATTTCATGGCGAGGATTATAACGTGAGATGGTCTAAATTTGCCCGGGTTATCCGATCTGCATAACGGGGCAATATACCGGTTATTGAGATCGATTGCGGTTGGAGTATGATAGGAGGGTCTGGTTGAAATAACCCGGAAGTTAACGAAACGAGGGCTTAAGGACAATGCGGGCTTACCATGGGACCGGGTTCGGATGGGTTGGCACGAAGCGGTTGTCGATCTCGCTGCTCGTGCTTGCCATGTGCATCCTCCCAGTGAGCTGCAGCCCGCCTCCCGGGAAGATCAGCGATGGGGTTAGTCCAAAAGCAACCATAGAGTGGTCCGTAGAGCCGGAAACACCCAGCGCAGCTACAGCGATGCCGCAGATCAACCCGACGGCGCAGAGAGATTGCCAGGAGAGAGCTGGTGAACTGCGGTCGTTGAACTATCCCGGGGGAGTCTTCCACGAAGACGTGCAATTGGTGGTTTACCTTCCGCCATGCTATTCAAACTCAAATGAGCGCTATCCCGGTCTTTATCTCTTGCATGGTTATCCACAGGACGAACAGCACTGGGAGACACTGGGTGTGATCGATCTTGTTGAGGAAGGTATCCTAGCGGGTGTATGGCCGCCAATCCTGATAATCTTGCCAAATCAGCCGGAACCTCTTTTTACAAAGAGCGATGGCGGTCCTGACTCATACGAGCAAGAGATGATCGAGGGGTTGGTTCCTTTCATCGATGAGACTTACCGGACCCTTGCAGAACCGCAATCCAGGGCGATTGCTGGGGTTTCGCGCGGGGGTGTCTGGGCGCTCGAGATAGGGCTTCGCAACCCGGATGTTTTCAATACGGTTGCCGC
>DAOUDJ010000146.1:0-4127 GCA_034430795.1 Anaerolineales bacterium
ATTGAACTTCCTGGACATCGGGGCTAGTAGTCTCAATTTGCTTGATGAACCGGATTTTGCTACTCACGCTAAATGGAGTGCTACGGGTAAAGCCACTGATTCGACAGGTGAGGCTGAATGGACATTTGCTGCTGGGGCATTGGGTGGTACAGTCATACAAACTTCAGGCAATAGAATTGCTACCGGGATTGGTGGAAAGCGCTATCGGTTTGTAAGAACGACCACTGTAACCACAGCCCCGGATGGCGATACAGCATTCACAATAACCAATGCTTTTGGTGTGGCAGCAGTATCATTAACCATGACTGCCGGGATAGCCGAGGTTGTAGAATTCACCAGTATCGAAGCCGCCGCCTCTGGTTCATTTGTGTTGGACATTACTGAAACCACTGCTACAGAAGGGCAATTTGCCGTTGACGACCTGGTGTTAAATCAGATTGGTAATGTCTTGCATGTGGGCGACGATTCCTTTGCCAGCGGGTTTGCCTACGATAAGTCAGGAAACGGCCTTAAAGGGACAGTGAGCGGTGCTACGCTGCACAATATTGAGGTATCCGGGGATTGGACAGGTATAACCTATGTATCGGTTGGATCATCCCATACGGATACTGTTAAAGTAGTAGTTCAGTTTACTGATGCTGCCGGGAATGACATTTCTCACTCGGTTGCAGCCATAATGTATTTAGCCGATGATACTGCGGGGCTGGTTTATACAGGTACTTTACCGGATGGTGCTAATGCCATTAATTCCGATGGTGCTGCGGTAGAACTTATCACAGATCAAGTCTGGTCGATCAATACTGAATCAGATGGTGACTTTGATTTTGATATTAAACACACTGCCGGTGCGCATGATTGGTATATGGTTATCGTCTTGCCTAACGGCCGACTGGCGGTATCAAGCAAAATTGAAATAACGGCATAGGAGTCTAAGATGGCGCTAAAAAGGATTGATGACAAGGACGGCAAAGACCTGAAGGTCCCATTCTACCGAGTGGAGATTCACATTCATAAGGTTAACGCGATAGACGTGCAGGACAACCTGCAGCTGAAAACGGTATTTCGGAAGCAGGACTTGGATCTCAGCCTGGGCAACACGAATAGTCTGCTAACGGCTGCCGGGCAGTCGCCACTTGCATGAGAAAGAGAATCCATCGTCGTTATGTTGCATACCTGATCTCTCTTACGGGCTTGGTGTATTTTGGCTTTACCTACTATCTGGGCACGGCAAGAGGCTGGCAACATTATGAGACATTCACAGCAGGCTCCGACCGGCTCTATATGATCGTAGAACAGCAAAAGGCTATCATGGGCATCATTCTAGCTGCCGGGTATGGCGTATGGGCATATTTTGATCGGAGGACAAAATGATTCATGTACCTGATATGCAGCGCCTTATCGGGAGCGTCCTGGCCGGACTGGGAGACAAGTATGCTTCGCCGGATGCCGTTATGTTGGTGCTCAGGACGGGGGCAGTGGAAAGTGAATACTTCTATCAGCGCCAGCTCGGGGAAGGGCCAGCCAGGAGCTTCTGGCAGGTTGAACCACCGACAGCCAAGGACATCCTGGGGCGGTACCTACAACGGTCGGACAAGAGCAACCTGAAGATAAGGGTTCAGCATCTACTTGGCTACAGTCTGTCATGGCTGCTGGAGAACCCTGAGCGTCTGGATATGCAACTTCGGGGCAATGAAATCCTGGGGATCATCCTGTGCCGCCTGAAATACTGGCCTGTGCCGGAGGCAATTCCTCATACCCGGCATGTTGATTTACAGGCCCAATACTGGCTCCAGCACTATAACGCTGGGGGCCGGGGGAGTATCGAGCATTTCATTGAATCCGCAAAGAAAGTTGCATGATGGGTTTCACCGATGCTGATAGGACTATCCAGACTCAGACGGCAACTGATGTCGCATGGATAAAAGATGAGCACGGACGGCGATTGGAAGAACTTGAAAAAGAAGATGATAAACTCCATAGCCGAATTACTGAGGGGCGTCAGGAAACTGACAAGCGAATTAACGGCATCAAGCTTTTCTCAACCGGAGCGGTCTTCGTCGGTAGCGCGGCAGGCTCGTTCCTTGCATTTCTGAAAACACTCAAAGGAGGCTGATATGGAACTAATTACTGGATTCCTCGCGGCAAAAGGGCTGGCTATCGCCGGTGTTGGGATAGTTGGGTTTATCTTGAGCTTCATCATCAAGAAGTTCGTAACCCAAGGCGTCATTGACTCTATCGGGGTCAAATTTGAAAAGGCCGGATTCGGGATAGGAGTATTGGTAACGGCTGGATTGGCAAAGTGGCCTTACACCAAGAAGTTCTGGAATAACGTCTTAGAGCCGCCGCTCATACTCGTCGCTGAGCAACTAAAACAACTGGTGGTGGGATTTATCCGTGGTCTGCGTAGTGATAATTCGGTGACGAAATGAAAAGCCTATTCCGCAAGCGCGAGCTTAGTCTCAACTATGCGCCTCTGACCGACATGGAGATAAAGAACCTTCAGATGAGGCAGAGTCTTATTGCCAACGCTGAATCTGAGGTCATGAAGTGGCAGTCTATCAAGGCTATGCTCCATGATGCCGACAACCTGTACAAACGGGAACTCTTAAAGACCAAAAAGTTGAGAAAAGGGAAACAGTACGTCTTCGATTATGACCATAAGTATGTGCACCGCCCCAATATGAAACCTTGGGAGAATGGCCAGTCCGTTCCTGCCGATAACGGGATTCCTCAACAAGACGAGATGGCCAAGGATCCCGTAGAAACCTCTCATAAAGAAGAAGCACAGTTATGATTTATACAATAGGTCATGCTATCAATTATCGAACATCTATAGCCAAGAATGGTACTATCCAAAAATTGGGGCGGGATGGGCGAAAGCCCAAAAAGTATCCTGATTATCCTGGCGGATATGCTTTCAAGACTTGGAGAGATGCGGTCAAAAGGATTGAAGAAGCATATCAAGATAAGGGGTTTGCTATCTTTGGGCTAGAGGCCGATTGGGAGAGGGACACTATCCCAAGTACTGAGGGCTGGTGGCATCACTTAATCAATGATTCTGATATTGTAGTGATATGAGTAGCATGGTCCTCTCATTGACTTCACTTTCGCGTCTCAAGGGGATCTTGGGTAAGGCGAATACCACTAATGATGCTTTGCTTGAGCAGGTTATCATGGAGGCTACCAATAGGGCGGATTCATTCACGAAAAGGAAATTGAGGGTACGAACCTATGGCTCCGGGGGGCTTCCTGCTGAAGTGAGGGATGGTAACGGACAGACCTGGATAGTCCCTCAGCAATGGCCGGTAGTTTCGATTACAAGCATCCACGATGATGCCAACAGGGACTTTGACAGTGCTACGCTAAAGGCATCAACTGAATATTTTATAGACTTTAAAGGCAATTTAATTCACTTAGAACCTGACGCCCCTAATGGGACGCATTTCACGGTAGGTCGGCAGAACGTGCAGCTCATCTATACGGGTGGCTATGGAGTCTTTGAAATATTTGACGGGATAAACGATAAATTGGATTTCGAGGAAACGTCCGCTTCGGAGTTGACCGCCACGGTCGCCGAGGGAGTTTATACCGCTAGTGGCCTGGCTACTGTTATCGATACGGCTTTAGAAGCGGTGGGAGCGTCAGAGTATACCACGACGTACAGTCATTTCACGGGGAAATTCAAGATTGCCTCTAATCAGGGTGGAGGCGGCGGGACGTTCAAGATACTCTGGAGTTCGGGGTCCAATATTTTGACCACTATAGGCCGGACAATAGGCTTTGACGTTTCCGCCGATGATGCTGATGCCGCCTCACATACCGCCGATAATTCGGTGATGGGGATACCGTGGGATTTAGAACATGCAGTTTTGCTTATATGTCAGCGGATACTCAAGATGGAAAAAGGTCTCGGTGGGGACAGGTTTGATCTTGATAAGGAAAGTAGATCGGGGACTACCGGGGGGACGACTGAGTATGATACTTCACCTATCCCAAGAGGGGCTATTGATATTCTGAAGCGGTATCGGAGAATCCATGTCTGAAACTATAAAAACCCCTATGGCCGATATTCGGCACAATACCAAGACGAAACTGAAAAGCCTTTCCAGGTATAACCGCGCCGTGAA
>DAOUDJ010000147.1:0-14289 GCA_034430795.1 Anaerolineales bacterium
CTTAACGTTTCCTCCACCGGCGTAGTACCCGCCTGTATACATCGTGGCGACACCTTCAATCGTCACCACAGATCCGATGAGAGAGCGTGCGACCCCGATCGGAATGCTGCCGGTGGACACAGTTATCCAATAAGGTTCGCCGAAAGCGTAGGTGCCGTCGGCGGAGGAGTGCGCGTAGTAGTTACGAAATGCGGTTGTGAAATATATCCACGGTACTTCCAAGGTGATTTGGATCATCTCTTCTGCAGATGGAGAAAGCTCGGAGACCGTCCAGACTGCAATATTTTCACTCAGCGTCACGTTAGATGGAGACTCGATAACCGTAAACTCGGATGGAATGGGGAATTCGACGCCGAGATTTGAGATCGGTTGAGTGGAATTATTTCGAACCGTCAGGGCGAGCGGGAATCTCTCACCAGGCTGGAGAGAATCCGGCACGGACAATGCGATCTGGAATGGAACGTCGATAGCCGGGGCTGCCGCACTGCCTGTGTTTTGGGGTGAGGGAGAAGATCGCAGGAGGAAATCGGTCTCGTTGGTTTCGGTATCGATTTGGTTTCCCGCATCGCCTCCAGGTTTTCTCTCGAGTGAATAATCATTCTGGAACTTGGGCGCGGCTACTCCTTCAATAAACCCTTCGGGCGCCGTTCCCCAACCCAACCTGTCCGCGGTGGAACCGGACGCGTTACGCAGGTTGAGACCCCCTCCAGAGGTGTTCAAACCCTGTGTGAAGAATGCATCGGCAGGGAGGCCAAGGTCTTCGCCAGAACGGACGAGCAAGGTAATGCCCATGGGGTGGGATAAGCGAGCGGGTTTCCCAGGAATAGACCGGCAAATCATCCTCGCTCGTTGCGAGCCGATACCAGAGTGACCAGCCTTGAAGGTCGATAAGATCATCGCCGGGGTTATATAACTCGATGAATTCGTAATTGTTATTGCCCTGCTTTCCAGCCATCACCTCGCTGATGAGGATAGGATAGGTTGCGGAGGGCTCGAGTGTGGGGGGTTCGGAGCTAGAAACTGAACAGCCGGCGAGTAGACCCAACAGGATGAGTCCGATTAAAAACCTGATAATGTTTTGCATTCCATCACCCCGCAAAGATTCATGAATCATCGACGGAAACTAAAGAACTAAACTTCGTCAGAACAACATCGACGTTAAGTCTAAAGATGCCGGCTGGATGTTGCAAGTGCTGTGGTGTTAAGAGAAAGGCGCAGATCACCAGCGCCCCCCAGGCACGTTGGATTTCGTTTAAATGAATCCTCGCGTCGAATCACAATGCGAGATCGTTATTCCCGTTTCTTACGGCGCTTCCTCAGCATTTCTTTAAACGCAGGGGCTAAAGAGGCGATGACCGGCGAAGGTTCCGATGGCTGCCAGGCCTTGATCGCCTGATCGGCGGGATGCGGCCAGCGTTCGTCAGAGTGGGTAATCGTGCCGGGTTTCTCCGCAGTTTCAAGGACGTCCAGAGCCTGGCGGATGACCCGCATTTGCTGTTCTACATTTCCCGGTTCACCGAGGGAGTGACCGAACGGGAATTCCACAGCGAGCGACCGGGGGACGCCGATTTTCTCCGCCCAATACGGCATACTCGTGACGAACACTGTCGACAACCCTGCTGCTTCGAAGGTTCGTGCCAGCACGGGCACGTTCATCGCGCAATCCGGTCAAGCCGGTATGAGCAAGACACAGTTGACGCCCTCGTTTATGAAAGCCTCCGCCACCTCAGGGCCATAGCGCTCCTCCCATTCTGTGGTGTCGGCAGGAAAGCCCTGATAGCCCATGAATGAATAGTTGCTTGCAGCCAATCCGCCTATTCGTCCCTCTTCCACCAAGGTGAGAAAACGATGGATTGGGAGCAGGATATTGAAATCAGCCTCTACATCAGCGGTGTTGAAGTGAAGATGACTCGCGCCGACTGCGTTACTCACTATGTCGCTGGGGAGGACCCGGAAGCTGGGATCCCCCCAGGTGGGTTCCTGGCGCTCGCGCTCGACATCAAATGGGCGATCGGACTCGCGCGGATACAAACCACCGGATGTCACCAAACCGAACGTACATTCACTTAGTGGGCGACCGAGTGGTGTCCAGGGGATCGGCATTTGCGGTTCCCGCTTGGTCATGCGGTAAAACATGGCGATCAAACGCGGCAGGAATTTGAAACTGTAGACGGTCATTCAAACCTCCTCTTTCTGCACTCGATTTTTATTAGGGCCAAGTGAAAACTGTTGGAAAAAATTCCAAATCTCCTCATTTGCGTTAATGATCATCGTTGCCGGACCCACAATGTCCTCCAACCGTGACTCTCGTCCTGGCCAGACATGTCCCGCTCCGGTGAGTTTCCAGTGAATGATTTGAGCGCCATCTCTACACGGACCATAGCGGATTTTCGTCGCCGTATGATCCTCTTCTTCCGTCCCCTCGGGCCCTTGGATTGTTAATTCGAGGATCGGGTTCTCGGGGCAGCCATTGTGAGCAATCCATTGGTCGAGAGTATCAGCGACGCCGGGATGCAGGACGCGTTGGTTGGTGAATGGGAAGGGAGGGCCAATGCCGCCTGAGTAGAGGGCGCGGGGGTCGTCTACGCTGTGAATGTGCATTAGCGGGACTGCCCTGGAAGCAGCAATAGAGGGGATAGTCATCGACCCGGCAACGGGCGCGATGGCGGCGATGAGATCTGAGAGCTCTGCGCCTAGACGATAGGACATCATCGCCCCGTTTGAAAGCCCGGTTGCATACACACGCTCAGAATCGATCGATGTCCATTGAGACAGATCCACGAGCAGCGCTCTAACAAAAGCGACATCGTCCACATTCTCTTCCTGGCTGTACCCGCAGCATGAGCCCGCATTCCAGGTGAGCAAGGAATTTTTAAAGCGACCTGTGCCGTTAGGATAGATGGCAATAAAACCCTCTTTGTCGGCGAGTTGATCCATCCCGATGTGCTCCTTATGATCCTTTGCGTTCCCCCCGCCGCCGTGGAAGTTGAGGACGACCGGGAATGGAGCGCCGTTCGACGCCTGGGGTGGGAGATGAACAAGATAGGAGCGTTCTCGGTTTTCGTGGTCGATGGATCGCTGGTAATCGCCGGTAGGGGGAGCGCTGGTTTCTCTATGGCCGCGTATCGCGCAGGATGTGAGTGTGAGTAGGAGGACCATCCATATCCACTGCGTCCCTGCGCGTACGGGTCCTGGCATTCTTGAACTCGGCAACCTTACTTGGGAAATAGCGTTGACCTGGGTCAGTCGATAGGTCGCTCTGGTGTTACCACCCATGCTACCTTCCAAGCAACCGGCAGGTTTCGGCGGGATTATCGGTGAGGATGGCGTCGCAGCGCAGGAAACGATAATACCAGAGGCGCGAATCAGGCTTGGGGTCAAGCGGACAAATGATCTGCTGGCGGGCATGGGCATGGAATACATAAAAGGGGTTCAGGAAGAGCAGCGGCCAGAAAGGTCCGATCATCTCAACCCCACTGATCGGCCAGGTTTTGGTGAGTGTGATCCAGCCAACAGGCAGCTCAGGTGCGACCAAGCGGAGAGTATCCAATCGCGACAAACTGAAGGAGAGCACCACAGTGCGAGCCTTCAAACCGAGCCGTTCCAACTCCTGCGCGAGACGCCGGCATGTGGCTGTCTCGAGGAAGCGGTCGGTTTTTAGCTCCAAAGCCAGCCCGATGTCTGCAGGTAGAATCTCAGCAAGATCTCCCAGGGTGGGGATTGATTCGGGCGGTAGATCTGGACGGGTTGCGGCTGCGTTAAGCGTCTTCAACTCACTCAAGCTCATTTCAGCTACAGCCCCGTGGCCGTCCGTCGTCCTGTTGACGGTGGAATCGTGAATGCACATGAAAACATCATCTGCCGATAGATTCAGGTCGGTTTCAATGAGATCGGCGCCATCTTGGAGCGCCTGCTGAAAAGCGGACATCGTATTTTCAGGGAATGCGACCTGATTACCGCGATGGGCCATGACGTACGGTTTCTCCCTGCCGGGGAGATGCAGTTTGGTCCTGGATTTCCTGGTCTTTTTATGAAGATTCAAAGTACATCATCCATGTTAATGCCTCGTGCAGCGGCACGGTGCATGCGCCACTCGGAGAGCGTCTCGGGAATAGACAGCACTTCTTCGGCAGGTCTGCGTTCGAGGGTCATCGCCTCGTCAGGGCAATGAAGCGCGCACTGGCCGCAGCCAACACAGCGATTCCGATCGACGACGGCGATCTCCTGATAGGTGATTGCGTCAAACTGGCAGTAATCCGAACAGATTTCGCAATTCGTACAAAGGTCCTCATCAACCGTTGAGACAAATGGCGAGTGGGCAACGACATTCGCCACCCCCATCTCAGCCATGCCGCGCAGGATCCCGCAGGAGCACGTACAGCAATTGCAGATATACGAATGCCCATCCTGTTTATTGCTGATTGAATGCACTAGACCGGCTTCAGATGCCGTATGCATGATGGCATACGCACCTTCGCGATCCAAAGAACGAATGACGGGGTGACCTTCGAAGGCGTCAGGGCGATCATTGAAAACCATGCAAACCTCCATAGGGTGGTCGCAGGCTTCGCCGATGAGTTCCTTCTGCTTCCGGCATATGCAATCGAGGACACCCCATGCATTGGCTTGATCAATCAGTGCGGTCACGCTCTCGAACGGGAGAACCTCCAAATCGACATCCACTGTCTCGTTTACCGGGATCACACGGTGGAATTGGGGTTTAACATCCAGCGCGGTGCTGAATGCCTGTATGTAATAGTCCTCGAAGTGCTCGGCTAATTCCTTGTCGATGCGTCCAATCTGATGTTCATAAATGCCGACAACAAAAGGCTCCAATCCGAAACCAATACCGCCGTCAACCTTCCCGGCGGTGATGAGTCCTTTGTGGGCCATCTTTTTCAGTAGATCGCGAGTCGTCTTATGGTCCAACTCAAGGCGGGAAGCGATTTTTGACGAGGTTTCTTTTGTCAAACGGAGCTGGGCTGTTAATTGGGCTTCCTCAGGTGTAAATATTACTTGGAGCAGGCGAATCTCCGCGCCATCCTCTGTTGGAGGAAATCCATCAGGGAGTGCATTTAACCGTTCAGCAAGCGATTGATAAGGGCTCAATTCCATCTCTGCCTCCTCTGGCAAGGAAACGCTGCGAAGCGTACTGTCTACAACAAGGGGGTGAGGCTGCAATTTTCAATCCTCACCCTGCGCCTGCTCGGATAATTCTGTTAATGTAAGAAAACGGAAGCCGCGGGCAATGAGTGCCGGTAAGACCTTATCTAAAGTATCCGCCGTACGATGCCCGCGGTCGCTATTGTCATGTAAAACGATGATGGCACCGGGTTGAGCCCGCCACAGGATGTAGTTGGATGCAAACCAGGACGAGGGAACATGTGAGTCAAACGGGTGGATTGAACCTAAGGCGAGCCGATAACCATGTTCAATAAGGATAGAGCGCATGGATTTGTTATACCAACCGGATCCAGGTCGAAACCAGTGGATCTCACCGAACTGTGAAAGGACACCCTGGGCATGGAGCAATCGACCCTCAAAGTCGTCTACAGAAAGTCGAATACTAGGTTGATCGTCGGTCAGATGGTTGCCGATCTCATGGCCCTCATCCACGATGCGCTGGACAAGGGTTTCGTTGCCTGGAATGTGATCGGATAGCAAAAAAAAAGTCGCTCGCGCATCATGTTCTAGCAGAAGATCAAGGATGCGAGGTGTGGTTGATGGATCGGGTCCGTCGTCGATCGTCAGGGCGAGGATGGGCTCCAGGGTCTGAACGGAGTACAGGACCTCAGGAGAGTGAGTGGAGAGTCGGTTGAGAAGCCAGGAAGGTTTAAGCATCAGCACACTGCCAATTATTAGAATTAAGAGGATGGAGAATCTCTTCAAGAGCAACGGAATCTCCTTATTGTACGACCAGTTTGACCTAGATCAAAGATTAGGAATTCGTCATCTTGCTGAACCTGCTCAGCCAGATCGGAGCGGATAGACGACCTACCCATAAAAATGGGCGGTGTCGCCGGCATCTTCAATTGCCAGTAAGAAAATAAGCGAGCTGCTAAGTCGTGTCCTCGACAAGCATTCTTCGTAAAACTTTACCCACGAAGGACTTGGGCAGCTCCTCACGAAACTCGATCTCCCAGGGGACAGCATAAGGTTCTAGCCGCCTGCGGCAAAGTTCGAGGAGTTCTTCTTTCGAAAGCTTGCTGCCGGGGCGGGGGACGACGAAGGCTTTCACCCGCTGTCCACCGTCCTCTGCCTGAACGCCAACAACGGCGACCTCCAAGACCTTGCTGTTCTCGTAAAGCACCTCTTCTACATCGCGAGGGTAGATGCTAAAGTCACCGGCCATAATCGTGTCGCGTTTTCGGCTGATGATTGTGAAGAAACCATCGGTGTCCATCGCCGCGACGTCGCCTGTGTGCAACCAGCCATCTTTAATAGCTGTCTCTGGATCAATTCCGCCTTTCTTCTCGTCCCAGTAGCCTTTCATCACCTGGGGGCCTCGCACGAGAAGTTCACCGATCTTTCCGGGAGGCAGGTCCTCGCCAGATACGAGATCGATGATCTTTGCATCTGTGTTCGGGATCGGGATACCCATCGATCCTGGTTTCCGAGGTCCATCGAATGGACTTGCGTGGGTCACAGGTGAGGCTTCAGTTAGACCGTACCCCTCGACTAATTGACCTTGTGTGAGCTTCTCGAATTTCTCTTGGACCTCAATTGGCAGCGGTGCTGCCCCGCTGATGCAAGCTTTGATCGAGGAGACGCCATAAGCGCGCGCATTGGGCGCTGTGTTGATGGCCATGTAGATCGAAGGCACACCCGGAAAGATGGTCGGTTGATACTCTTTTATATGGTCGAGAACCTGTTCCAACTCAAACACGGGGAGCAGAACGATCGTCGCGCCCAGGGCAATGGGAATGTTCATGGCGCTAGTCATCCCGTAGCTGTGCGTCAGCGGAAGCACAGCCAGAAAGGTCTCGCGACCGGTCTCAAGATCGGGGATCCAATGGCGCGTTTGGAGTGCATTGGCGACGAGATTTTTATGGGTTAGACAGACGCCTTTGGGTTCGTCGGTTGTACCGCTGGTAAAAAGGATCGCTGCCAGATCGTCGGGTGAGACCTGCACATCAGGAGGTTCCCGGGCAGCGTCCATCATCATTTGATCCATGTCCAATCCGCTGCTTGATCCATCAGGTTCTTGGGATAGATCGTCTATACCCCAACGGGCGAAGATCTGCTTATAAGTACGGCGGGAGAGTGCATCCTTTATTGCCGTTACAATCACATGAATACCTAGTTTGTCCTGGACTGCCGTTACCAATTCGGTGAACTCGCGCAAGGTGACCAGCACGTTAGCTTTTGTCTGAATGAGCTGCTGCATGATGCCCACCCCTTTAGCATCTGGATTCGGCAGGACGACAACTCCACCGATTTTCAGTATCGCGTAATATGCGATGATCATCTGGGGCATATTGGGCAGGACAATCATCACGCGATCACCCGGGCGCACGCCCAAGCCATGCAGCGCATGGGCGAATTGGTTCACCCGCCGGTCTAATTGAAGATAGGTAAGTTTTGAGCCGTAGAAAACGGTTGCTGTCCGTGATGGCAGCCAGTTGGCGGCGACTTCAAGGAATTTATGCAACGGTTGATGAGGGATGGGGATGGTATGGGGAGTGTAGGAACCGTAGCAGTTTAACCAGGGGCGATCGGGATGAGTGGGTGCTCGGTCGAATCCCCCCCGCCAAGAGGCGCGCTTGGCATCGTCTTCGGGGGCAATGAATCGTTCGATATCGCGATTGACGGCTTCATGGCGTTCGAGCTGGACTTTGTGTTTCGATGCGCCGATGTCGATCACCTCCGCGTTGGGGATCCCCTCGGCGACGCGCTCATAAACGTGACTGGGGAAATACCGGTCGCGCTCGCCGGTGATAATCAACGTAGGCGTTCGGATAGATTTCATGAGCTCCCAGCCCTGCCATTTTTGCAAGTTGTTGAGCATCATGCGCTTCATCACATGGATCTCTGCATTCCACCGAGGTCGGAAACGCCAAAACGGTCGGAAAGCGGCTGTTGGAACGCGCGAGAGCAAAGCAGCGCCCTTCGGCAGAGGGTACTCTCCGGGGGTGGTCAGGAGGATTAGTTTATCGAGGCGCTCGGGGTGACGGGCGGCATAATCGATGCAGATTGAACCGCCGAAGGAGTGACCAATAAGGACGAACTTCTCAGGAAATGAGAGCACATCCGTGATTTGCTCCAGATCGGCGACAAGCTCATCCATTGTATATTGGGTCATGGGCGCATCGCTCTGCCCATGCCCGCGTAGATCCGGGGCAACAACCCTCGAGTAGCGCATGAAGTGGTTGATCTGATATTCCCAGGTCTCAGCGACCCCGGCGTAGCCGTGGACGAAAAGCAGAGTCTGTTCTGCCCCTTCAGGACAGATGTCGAGGACACTCAGATTGGAGTCTGCTAAACCGGGGATTGGAACATCTACCCGGTAGAGGTTAAGGTCCAACTGGACCGCCCTGCGTTTTAGACCACGAATCTTTCGCTTCATTAGTCCCTCCATGCGGATCGATCAACCAGGAAATGGAATAGGACGATATGGATAGTGGAGCTTGTATTGTACACAACTCATCGGCTGTGGCGAGACAAAAAGAACCAATACCGCTTGCTCAGAAAACCGTCGGTTGAGTCTTGCGAATCTCAAAACCGAGTGCGGAGAGCCCCGCATCCACCGAGCCATCGGAATGCGATGATGGGGCTCATTTATATATATTAACCCGCATAGGCAGTGTTAAGCCTCGCTGGCAAGCATGCGTATTCCCCGCCTTGCATCAAAGATGTTGATAGTTGAATGGATAGCAAAATCCTTTCACAGCACAAGAGGGTAATCATGGCGGGTGGGCGTCGCCGTGAATGGATCGGCATATGCTATCTGCCTGACAGCGCGGCGATCAAGTCGAAATTTCATTTCAACAGGCGGATGCTATTATGCAGGTTTACGGTCAGGGTGTCACCCGCGTGGTTAAAGAATATTGGAAGAGCAATCGTCGATCGAGCTTTGAATATCGTGAGTGTGTCTCGTCGGTCATGCATTAAAATCCGTACATGATATCGAATCGGGGCGACTGGGCAGTTACTCCAGAATGGGAAAGGACAGATGTGAACGAGTACGGATGTGAATTTTCCAGTACTATAGGATTCGAATCCTTTCGGCATAACTCTTGCAGCTTGAAAGATGCCTCGCTGCCTGGTAAGCCGACAAGGGATGCATAATTCTACGTCGGCTTACCTGTTTCAAACTAAAAGCCGCTGGAATAAGTGACGAGGTGTTGTGATTTCTCACCGAATAATAACCTGGAGGAAAGGACCGTGGCTGAGAAAAATCCAGATTCCAAAATGATCGTTCTTACACGTCGGTTGAAGACTCCCGGTGTTTTAGAGACGATGAGCGAACAAGTCCCTGAGGTTAAAGAAGCGTTTGCCGGTATCCATGCCAAATTCATACAACGCATGGAGATGCTTGGCGAGGTTGATTGGCAGATCGTCTCGCATTCCCATTGCGTCTACAATGGAATTCTTGTTGTTTCTTACCTGATTTCGGGTTGAGCCTCGCTCTGCGCGCAAGTATCTTGCTGCTGGAGATTAATCTGCAGTTAATTCCTCGAGCAGGTCCACCATTTCCTCCATCGTTGCGAAGGTCTTTTTGACGGGTTGAGGTTCTCGTAGGTTAACGCCAGCCAGCGAGAGCGCATCCAGTGGGTAGAGCGAACTGCCCGTGCTTAAGAAATTCAGGTAATCCTCCACTGCTTCATCCTCTCCGCTCAATACACGTGCTGCAAGCGCGTGGGCTCCTGATATCCCCGTCGCATATTGATAAACGTAATAATCTGTGTATAAATGGCCAAAGGCCGCCCAGGTGATCCCTACACGTTCACGATCGACATAAACCTCCTCGCCGTAACCTTCTTGAAATAGGTCAGCCATGCGCTCGATGAGAAGATCTGCGGTTAATCCCTCTCCGTTTTCGACTCGTTCATGCATCTCTAACTCAAAGCGGGCAAGCGTAGGCATGATGAAGAAGTAGCGGAAGAAGTTAGCCATCGCTTCTTCAATAACGGCGATCTTGAATGAAGGATCACTCCCGTTCTCCAGCAAGTGCTCGCGCACCATCGCTTGGTTAAAATTCGAAGCGACTTCGGCGACAAAGAGTGAATAATCGTTGTACACCAAAGGCTGATTGCGCATTGTGAGGTAGGAGTGCATGGAGTGCCCGAGCTCATGAGCCAAAGTACTCAAACTCAGAAGCGTATTGTTGAAGCTCATCACGATGAAGGGATGGGTGCCAGCCGCTCCCCACGAAAAGGCGCCCTGGCGTTTCCCCTGGTTGGGGTAGACGTCTACCCAGCGCTCTTCGAGACAGCCTCTGCGCATCGCTTCGACGTATTGCTCACCCATCGGAGTCAGACCCTGGCATATCCATTTCACTGCTTGTTCGTAGCTGACATCGGGGTTGTCCGCAGTGAGAGGCGCCCAGATATCAAAAGGATGAAGCGTGTCAATGCCCAATATCTTTCGTCTGATCGCGAAGTAGCGATGCCAGACTGGCAGATGCTCTTGGAAGATTCCGATGAGATTGTGGAATACCTCGACTGGGATGTTGTGCTCGAAGAGTGCAGCCTCGAGCGTCGAAGTATGCTCGCGGGTGCGCATTAGAAACAGATTCTGTTTGATAGATGTTTCCAGGTTAGTGGTCAGCGTGTTTTTAAATTCGAGATGTTTGTCGCAGTAGTTTTCCCAAACTGTTCGTCGAAGTTCGCGGTCGGGACCGGTCAGGATCTTGGCGTAATTTCCTTGTGTGATTTCAACTTCCTCCCCGTTCCCATCCACACCGGGCTTGAAAACGAAATCCGCATTTTTTAAGAACCCCGCGGTTGCCGAAACACCCGCAAAGGGATCCCTTAGCATCCCCAATAATTCCTCGACTTCCTCGGAGCGGATATGCTTGGCTTTACGCAGCAGGTTGTCGAAATAATGCTCGTATTTCGACAGATCGGGCTCTGTTTCAGTCCACGTTCGAAGCGTTCCCTCCTTGAGTTTGAGGATCGCGGGTTCGAGAAAGGCGAGCCCGGCGCTCACCTGACCGAATAAGCTGCGCGCCTGGCTGAGCCTGCCAGCAGCGTCACCGTCCGTCATGTCTACGTTATGAGCCATTCCGGCGTATAGATAGACCTTCTCGGCGCGGTTTGCTAATGTAAAAGCGGCATCCAACGTTCTTGCAAGGTCGGCGGCGCTTGTGTTGAAATTTTCATGATCCTTTTTGAATGGTTCCAACACTTCGACGATAGCCTCGTACTCCTCTGACCATGCTTTGATATTCGGGAATAGGCTGGTGTCGTTCCAGCGATGTTTCATGGGGATTTCTTCACGCGGAGGAACCTGGAAGCTTTCCATTTAAATATCCTTATTGTGAGTATCGCCAATCGGATTTAGCTTTCGATAAGAATAACGGATTGGCATCTTGAGGTCAATCATTGCTGTTCCAACGTATTCATGAGAAGGAAAAACAGGATGTGGGTGAAGACTTGTTCAGTCGATGACCCGCTCAACTTCTATCCAAATGTTTGCTCTCGTCCGTCGTAAGGTCTATCGTCATTAGTAACCTTGATTTTATTAATTATCCAAATGAAATAATACAAACACTCTGACAAGATATATCTTGTAAAGAAACGATGATTAGACAAGATATACCTTGTAAATAACGCAACTATTGACAAGATATCTCTTGTAAATTAAACTCGTTTTGAATTTAAATTCAAAATATTCTCCCTCAGAAAGGGGAAAATGATGAAAAACAGAACAAAACTTGTAAGAAAACAACTGGATAAAACATTACTCGAGTTTCGTTCCATCCTTGGTATCTCAATACCACAAAAAGGGTGGATCCGAGCTATTCGTGATTCCCTTGGTATGAGCGGTAAGCAATTAGCTGATCGCTTACGAGTAACTCAACAGCGTGTATCTGAGATCGAAAGAGATGAATTATCAGGTTCAGTTACATTAAAAAGCATGCGTAAAGTAGCAAATTGCCTGGACTGCGTATTTGTATACGCAGTTGTTCCTCGGACAAGTCTCGAACACACTGTTCATGATCGTGCAAAGCAAGTCGCTGAAGAGCGTCAAAAACGCGCATCTCAATTAATGTTGCTTGAGGGTCAGGAGCTAAATGAAGATGATGAATTAGATGCCTTGTCCGATATGATCAAAGAAATGATCGAAACTCTACCCTCAAACCTATGGGATGATAGTTGAATATGAATAGGTTTGTATACCCTGAGGGAGCAACTCCGATTGACCCGGATGAGGCAAAGGGGTGGGATATTGTCAAATGTTGTGGATCAGGCATCTTAGGCGGCGATCCTTTCAAGTTCTTCAAATGACTGTACCTCGGATGTTAAAGGAACCACTTTCTTGCCATCCTTGAATTCAACACTGGCTCGGACTAATTCCACCAAATGAGGCGCATTTACCTTCCGCCAATGATCCTGGGCCGCAAGCGCAAGCTTGAACGCCATCGCCAATCCCGACTTCCTCGAACCGGCGCCCTTTGTTTGTCTCGTTCGGGCTTTCACTGTAGCGAAGGGCGACTCGATCGGGTTGGTGGTTCTCAGATGGATCCAGTGCTCAGCCGGAAAATTAAAATACGTCAGAAGCGTATCCTTGTCCTTGAGAAGACACTCAACCGCCTTCGGGTAACGCGCTTCATATTCTTCCGCAAAACGTTCGATATCTTCCCTGGCGCTCTCCCGGTCGGGCGCATACATGATCTCGTGCAGCATGTCCTTCGCCCTCGGCTGCAAACGCTTGGGGAGCTTGTCCAGAACATTACGGATCTTGTGCACCCAACAGCGCTGCTCGCGAGTTTTTGGATAGACCTTCCGCACCGCTGCCCAGAAGCCCAGTGCTCCGTCTCCGATGGCCAACATCGGCGCAGGCATGCCGAGGCGCTTTACCATCCTGGCACAGGGCAGGTCTCGCAGCAGGCTTGCCCACGACTCCTCCGACTCCCGGTAGCCGTCTTCCAGTGCAATGATCTCTTTCGTGCCGTCTACATTCACGCCGATCACCACCAGGCAGGCCAGGCGGTCTTCCTCCAGCCGTACATTGAAATGCACGTCGTCTACCCAGATGTAAACATAGTCTTTCCCCGCCAGCGAGCGCTTCCTCCAGTCCCGGTATTCGTCCTGCCAGATGCGGATCAGCCTGCAGATTGTTGTGGCCGACAGACCGGCCGCTTCTGGCCCCAGCAGCACCGGAAGCGCCTCCTGGAAATCACCCGTCGAAAGCCCACGCAAGTAGAGCACAGGCAGTGCTTCTTCAAGGCGCGGCGAGCGCCGCATGTACGGCGGCAGGATTTTACTGGTGAAGCGCTGATTGTGTCGTCGGTCATGCACCCTTGGTGCCCGGATCTTCACGGCCCCAGCACCCATCGTCAGCGTGCGTTCCTGCCCTTTGCCGTTGCGCACCACCAGCGCATGACCCTGCTTGTCTCGAAGGTGGCTCTGCTTCTGCAGGTATTCTTCGACTTCGGTCTCCAGAGCCGCAGCGATCATGCGCCGCGCCCCTTCCCGCGCCAGCTCATCCAGGCTTTGTGTGACTTCCGGCGCTGTCATTTCGGATTCGTTCGTGATAAGCTCCAACATGGCGTATCCTTTCCCCGGTTTAAGCCGGCTTTGGGTTATGACACCCGAAGGATACGCCGCCTTTCTTTCTCATGCCAATCCACAACTTTCGGTTATAACCCCAAAGGGGTTGATATTAACCCACATCACTACACGTGGAGAACTGGATCGGTGGGAACAAGACAATATTGCTGAGGCATTAGCGTGGCTAGATAAAACAAAACCTATAGACATCTTGAACGGGACATTTATTAGGAAATTGCATCATCGTATGTTCAAAAACGTCTGGAGGTGGGCAGGGGAATTCCGGCTTACTAATAAGAATATTGGCGTTCCTTGGTGGAGAGTTCCAGTGGATGTGAAGACCATGTGCGACGACGTTATATGGAGGGTAGAACATCATAAGGCTTCTCCCGACATACTGGCAATACAATTTCATCACCGCCTTGTGTCAATCCATCCGTTCCCAAATGGGAATGGACGGCATCGCCCTCGCCCACATCAAGAATAGTAAGGTGGAGATTGCCGTCGGGTTGGTGGGCGAGCATATGCCAGGTCAACCCGCTTATGACTGCAAGAGCTGCTAGGCTTAAAC
>DAOUDJ010000148.1:0-2865 GCA_034430795.1 Anaerolineales bacterium
GTTTCGAGTGCAATCTGCTCCTCGAAGAGTGAGTACAGGACAACGGCGGAAGCGCCGGCGTCCTCCAGGGCTTTAATATCGTCGATCTCGCGTGATAGCGGTGAAGCCGAGGGAACAACAGGATTCTTAAGCTTCAATCCCATGTAGGTGGTTGTTAGATCTGCCATGATGTCCTCTCCAAAAAATGGTGAGAGCCTATAACGGCTCAACGCGTAATTTGTAACTTATCTGAATTCTAGATGCGCAGGATCTTTCTTGATGAATTATAAACCTATCCCTAAGACGCGGCAAGAATATTGCGCGGCAAGTCATCTCGGCAGTTTAATGCTGAAGATAGCACCGCCATCCGCTCGGTTTTCAGCGTGTATCGAGCCATCATGTGCTTCGACCAGCTTGCGGGTTATTGCCAGTCCGAGACCGGATCCACCAGCCTGGCGCGAGCGCGAGGGATCGACGCGGTATAGGCGTTCAAAGACTCGCTCGAGATCCGGCGCCGGGATCCCCTCCCCGCTATCGATCACTTCCAAGACGACCTTCGACCGTTGCGAGCCGTACCTCAGCCGGAGAGTCACATTACCCCCTTCTGGTGTGTAGCGGAGCGCGTTCGTGATCAGATTCCCCAAGATTTGTTCGAACCGGACGGCATCTACCATTCCATAAATCGATGGTTCCGGCGGGATATCGGTGATCAGCGAAATTCCGATCGTTTGTGCTTCAGGGCGATAAGTTTCCACTACCTTCTGGACGAGAGCCCCTAGATCTGTTCGCGAACGCTCTAGTGAAAGCTGTCCGGCGTCTGCCAGGGCTAGCGTGCGCAGATCTTCGACGAGGTGGTTTAATAGCTCACTTTGCTCCAAAATAGGCGCGATGCTCTCAACTTCTAGCGGGTGAACACCATCCATGATCGCTTCTAAGCGCGCCTTAATAACTGCGAGTGGATTGCGCAGTTCGTGCGCGATATCGGCAGTCATTTCTCTCCGGCGATCCTCAGAGAGTTCCAGGTTCTCGGCCATCTGGTTGAAAGCCATCGAGAGTTCGCCCACCTCATCATAGGTGCGGATTTCGACCCGCCGGCTTAATTCACCACCCGCCAAAGCCCGCGCGGCGTCGGTCAGCTCATTCACAGGACGAAGCAAGCCTTTAACAAACAACACACCGAGGAGCAATGCAACGGCGCTGGCGATTAGAGATGCGACCCAGAAGGCGCGTTGAAGATCTTGGAATAACTGGGTTTCCGGGTTGGAAAATCCTAATCCGATCGGCGCCAGATAGCCAACAACCTCGTTGCCCATTTCAATAGGGAATGCGCTTGAACGCTCCACAAGTGACAACGTACTGCCTTGCCTGTCGGGTGGGCCGATGATGATCTCTCCAGACCCATCCGCGAGCAGGGTATTGCGCCCCCCCTCAGCTCCCTGACCCTGACCGGATTGACCTCTCTGCCCCGACCCTGGCAGGATGGTCTGTACACCTTCCCAGCCTCCATGCTCGTAATAATAGGCTTCGAGTTCTTCCAACAGGGCAGTGTAAGTTGACTGTTCGCCGTGGAGGACGAACCCGCGCACTTCCCGAGCCGTTGTTTGGCTTGAGATGATGGCAACAGTTCCAATACTTACAAAGGCGACCGTCAGGAAAGAAAACAGCAGTTTCCAGGCGAGACTGAGACCTCTCGGTCGTTTTGCGTCACTCATCACGGAAGCGATAACCCACACCGAATACAGTTTCAATGAATTGGGGCTTTTTCGGATCAGTTTCGATCTTCGCTCTTAAATTTTTGATATGCGCATCAACCGTTCGCTCGTAGCCCTCATAGGTTTCACCCTGCGATGACTCGAGGAGCTGCATGCGACTGAACGCTCGACCGGGTTGCGAAGCCATTTCAGCGAGGAGATCGAACTCGGTGGGGGTAAGATCGATCGTTTGACCGGCGACATTTACAGTGTGCCGTAGAAGGTCGATCACAACATCTCCGCTTTCGATGATCTCCGGGGTTGTGACCGGTTTTTGTGTTCTGCGTAAAACAGCGCGCACCCTGGCCACAACTTCCCGCGGGCTGAAAGGCTTGGTGATGTAATCGTCGGCGCCCAGCTCCAGACCGATCAATCTATCCGTCTCCTCAACCCGGGCTGTGACCATGATGATGGGAACGTCGTTTATACGTCGTATCTCACGGGCTACATCGAGGCCATCCATGCCCGGCAAATTGAGATCCAACAAGACCAGGTCTGGCGGATTATGCTGGAATACAGAGACTGCAGCCGATCCGTTATCCACGGAATCGACACGAAATCCGGCCTTCTCCAGATAATCGCGGATAACTTTTACGAGTTCTATTTCATCTTCGACGATCAATATTTTTTGAGACATACCTAGATTATAGTGCCTTTCGCTGCACGGTAACCCTCTAGCCTGCAGCAGATGAGAAAACGCGAGAAGCCTCCCGATTTAGATCACGGGAGGCTTCCCGGGTACAGAATTAATTATCTGTCGGCGAAGCGACCTTCTGTTAAACTGCCGCCCCGACCGCCCCTGCGCGGGGAACCTTCATTCATCTCACATTCTTCATTGCCATCGAACGGCACGTTGTTTGGCATTCTCTCACGGAACTCGGGAAATTCGATCCCGCTATCCAGAACTGCCGCACGAGCGTCTTCGCGCACCGTTTCCATGATCTCCCACACATCTTCCGATGAGAACCCTTGAGCGAGGGCGATATCTATCATATGCTCGCCGGATTCAAGCATCGCATCAAGATCTGCTGTGCTAAGCCCGAGAGCGTCAGCGAATGCCGCGATCATTGCGTCATGCATGACCTCTCCAAGCTCATCTGCCATCCAGCCATCTGCCCCTTCCGACATCCAGCGC
>DAOUDJ010000149.1:0-16828 GCA_034430795.1 Anaerolineales bacterium
ATGGAATTCGGTAATGAATAAGTCCATTTCGTACGAGGAATGGATTTCAGAAGCCAACGCAGGATTTCGCTAACACCTCTGTCCAACAGATTAACAGCTAACTAGGCCATACTGACACAAGGGCTTTTAAGCCCAAGGTCGCCGGTCCGATCCCTGTACGGCGCACAGACGATTCATAGCCAGACTCGCCGACTTTTAGTCGCTTACAACCAACAACGATCATCGATTGGAAGGCTCATTGCCCACTCGACGAGCCTTTTCGTTGGTTGGTCTTGCCAATGCCATGTCTATTGCAGGATAACGGGAAACGGCGTTCGGATCGACATACCACTTTTGGCTGCCAGCTTTATAATAGACCTCTCATGTTTCAAAAAGACTTCATAAAACGCTCTTTCAGTTTCATTCAGGCTACATTGGCAAGACTGCGCGGCGTTGTCCTCGAAGGTGATGCTGACGTGGCCAAGGAAGAGATCACCGATGCCTATTCGCGGGTCTTTGGAATCCCGCTTTCGCTGCTAAGTTTAAGCCCATTTAGCGACATCGTTGATTTACTTTCCACGAGCGAGGGCGAAGACGCAGAAAGAATCCTGTCCCTGGCGGAGTTACTGAAAATGGACGGCGAGATCTATCAAAAAGAAGGGGATGTGGAGGAAGCTCAATGGAGATTCGCTCTCTCGCTCGAACTCCTCACCGCCAGCATAGAAGCTTCAAACCAACCGGCATCTAGAAAAACACTTGACCCCTTCGAACCTATCGTTCGCTTCAGCATGCAGAACCAGACCTCCCTCGAACTCATCGCCTCTTTATACGGACTCTACCGCCGAGCCGGCAATTATAGTCTAGCGAAGGATCTAATCATCGCTTTTGCTGAAACAGATGACGGAAAGAGCGAGGGCGTCCACGAGGGAAATGCGTTTTTGTCAGAATTGCTTAGCAAATCGGATGAAACGCTGGAGCGCGGGAACATCAAGCGGCGGGAGATCGAAGAAGCGCTGGAAAGTTTGAAGGAGCTCAAAGACTAACTGAGAAATCGGCACACCGCAATTAAACGTGGCCGCGACTTGGTGTAAAGAGAGGTTGACGTATTTTCAATGGAACCCACATCGATAATCATTCTTGTCCTCTCCATCCTTTTCATATCAACATTCACCCGCTCCGCACTCGGGTTTGGAGACGCCCTCATCGCTATGCCGCTCCTGGCGTTGGTCGTCGGCATTCAGGTGGCGACGCCCCTGACCGCGTTTGGCGCCTCGACAATCGCCCTGACCATCCTCTTATCAGGAGGCTGGCGCAACGTAGACATCAAGGCTGCCTGGCGATTGATTATTTCGTCTCTAGTGGGCATCCCGATTGGGCTGTTCTTTCTCAAGACCGCTCCCGAACCACTGATTAAAGGCGCCCTGGGAGCCTTGCTGATCGCCTTTGGACTCTACAATCTGATCGCACCGAAGCTGCCAACATTCCGGAACGAGAAACTGGCTTATGCCTTCGGTCTGGTCGCCGGGATCCTGGGGGGCGCGTATAACACGAATGGTCCACCGGTGGTGGTGTACGGCACGCTGCGCGGCTGGTCACCGACGAGCTTTCGCTCGACGCTGCAGGCCTACTTTCTCCCGACGGGGGGGATGATCCTGATCAGTCACGGTTTGGCGGGGCTGTGGACGCCCACGGTGTTGCGGCTATACGCGTACGCGCTGCCGATCATCATGCTGGCGATTTTCCTCGGCGGACGGGCAAACAAGGTGTTATCAGGCGGGCGCTTCAACGGCATCATCTACGCTGCAATTGTCCTAATGGGCGTGCTCCTCTTTTTCTAAACCGGGCTCTCCTATCGATTGGTACGCCCCGAGAAACCCTGTTAATTTCCGCTTAACTTGTATTTGATGTACTATTAATCGTACGCTCAAAGTACCCAACGCCTCTAACTTCGCCGGCGGAGATCTGCAGTCTTCTTGACCAGCAGAATCACTCATCTGAACACTCAAACCGCAGCCCTTCGGGTTGTGGTTTTAAATTTCCCACTAACCAACCTATGGGAAGGAGAAATATATGCACGCTTGAAATCGGGTCCGATATGGGGGTCCATTCATTCCATCTTATTCTCTGCAGCCCCATTCTTCGAAGGGAGGATACGAATGAAACTCAGCCACGTATTCAGTTTCAATGCACTCGTCGCCCTTGTTTACGCCATCGGTTTTGTAATCGTTCCTAATACGGTTATGGGCCTGCACGGGTTACCTGCGGGGGAAACCCAAGCGTTAATGGCTCGATACTTCGGCGTAGCTCTTATCGGGTTGGGATTAGTCGCGTGGTTCGTCAAGGACGTAACCGACCCTCCAATGAAAGACGGCATAACGATAAGCCTATTCCTCTCCAGTCTGGTTGGATTCGTGCTGTCTATCCAAGCCACGCTCTCAGGCCAAATGAATGTTGTTGGTTGGCTGCCGACTGCCGTTTACCTCTTGCTTTTCCTAGGATTTGGCTATTTCCGATTCTTCTAATAGGATGACTGGATAGAAAACGGAAATTCAAGGGAGACGGGTCTTGCCTGCCGCCTCAACGAGTTCAGATTTAGGATGCAGGCGGCAGGCAGCTCTCTTCGAGGGTACAAACACAAAAAAATTCTTGTCTTACCTACACGGCCATTTTGGATAGATAGAGGCCCGCCTGCCAGCGGGCTTCTTTCTTGCACGTATGCTGGATAACGACATACACAACGCATTCACTCAGTTGCCTGCTCGCTCGAATTAAGCTATCGTCTCGAACGGAGAACGTCCCGATACACCAATGGCGCGAGGCACATTGATCCACCAAGGAGTTGCAGCATTAACGAAGTGACGGAAGCGAAAAATCAATCCACACCCGGGAGCAAACCCCTCTGGCTCGGTCTGGCCTGGTGGTTGACGGCATTGATCCTCAGCTTATTTCAATCCTACGCTGAAGGCGTCCAATGGGATACTCCCTATGGCCTGTTGATCCTGCGCGGCTCCGTCCCCATCCTCGGGCTGCTCATCTTCTTCACAGTCGCCCTCATCCAGCACGGGCGCGGACATGTGAAGGATTATCGCCAGAACGTCGCCGTCCAGATCGCCTTCTTAGCTATCGTTTTAGCCCTCTCGTATTGGGCTGCAACCGCTCCATTGCGGTCGAACTGGTTCCTCCTCATCGGCGGCTGGATTACCCTCCCCCTGCTCTATTGGGGCAGGACAAAAATCGTCAACGCGAACACACTCCTGAGCCTTGGTTCGATCATCCTGACGCTGGTTTTCATCGAAATCATCCTGCGACCCTTCCCTCAACTCTGGCCCGAGTATTCACGCATGGTCGGAAGCAACTGGCGCCGCATTCACGCCGACATCCCAACGCTTCAATACGAGGAGGACGGGATCCACTATCAGATCAACGAGATCGGCTTTCGCGGGTCATCCCCGGTGCCCGATCTTGCCGGGATCGTGGCCCTGGGCGATAGCGCCACATTCGGTGTAGGCTCCGAGATCCCGTGGCCCGACCGCTTAGCGCAGCTTCTCGACGAGTCCGTGTTAAACCTGGGCATGGGCGGCACCGGTCCACCCAAACACATCGGTCCGCTCATCGCTTTTGGACTTCCGCGTGAGCCCCGTCTCGTCATCGAGATGTATTTCGAGGGCAACGATCTGTACACCTGCTACCAACCAGCGATACCGCAGGGTCCCCGCTGGGGCGATCGTCACGTCCTTCCGGATGTGATCGGCGGTTGGGCCGAAGTTGCCCTACAATGGAGCCGCGGTCCCGTGCTCACGTCAGAGCTAACCCAGGACATCGTCACCCCGCTCATCCGCGAGATCGCCGGGAATGAAGTTACCCTCACTTTCTCTCCCGCCTACTCCGCCACGCTTACGCTCGATGAAGACCGGCTCCTCGCCTCCGAGAACTGGCGCATCGCCTCGAACAGCCTGCTGCGGATGCGCGATCTTGCTCTCCAGAAGGGCGCGACCTTCGTTCTGGTTTATCTCCCCGAACGAACGCACGTCTATTGGCCAATAATCCGCGAGGATGACGAGCTCCTGGAGACGCTCAACCGTGACATGACCTATCAATGGAACAGCTCTTTCGGATGCATCCTTATCGAGCGCGGCCGAACCATGGAGGACCTGAGCACATTCCGCGCGGGTCTCGACCTAACCATCGACATCCAGCGCGAGATCGTAAGCAGCTTCGCCGAAGTGAACGGCATCCCATTTCTCGATCTAACCGAGCCGCTGCAAAATGTGGCAAGCCTTGGTCAGACGATGGCAGATCCGCTGGAGACTCATTTCAACGACGCCGTCACCCAATTCATCGCCGAGCGCATCGCCATTTTCCTACAGGAACTCCAGGATGCCTGAGCAGTGCCGGGGAGATTCAATCCAACGAGCGAGACATGTTATATGTGACTTGCGTTGCGGCTGCATTACCCCTCTCCCGGTACCCCGACTTACCTATGGACAACGATGGACCTCGTGCGTATGGTTATGTGAACCCTGGACGAAGAGCATGGGTTGCACGCGAAAGTGTTTTGGTCAAACTGAGGCGTGAATGAAAGGGATGCGATGGGCGTTCTGAGAAAACTATGGGACGGTTGGGTAAAAGTTGGGCATGCGATCGGTGATTTCATCGGCCGGCTCTTCCTCACGATCCTTTATTTCACCATCGTCGCCCCGTTTGGATTGATAACCCGTCTTCTCAACGATCCCATGCAGATCAAAGGCGATGGGGGTCCGGAGTGGTTCTCCCGGGGCGATTCCGAGTCGACGATTGACGGTGCACGGAGGCTCTCCTGATGTACATCCTCGGGATCTCGTGCTACTACCACGACTCGGCCGCCGTTCTGCTCAAAGATGGCCATATCCTCGCCGCAGCGGAGGAGGAGCGCTTCTCCCGCCGGAAACACGATTTCGGGTTCCCGGAAAAGGCGATCGATTTTTGCCTGCGCCAGGCGGGTATTAATGCCGAAGATCTTGATTACGCTGTCTTCTACGAGAAGCCGCTGCTCAAATTTGAACGCATCATGCTCAGCACGCTGCAGACCTTCCCGCAGTCGTATCGTGTGTTTCGCGAAGCGATGATCGCCTGGTTCAACGAGAAATTATGGGTTAAGAGCCGCATCCTCACCAAGCTCAACATCCCTGAATCCAAGCTGCTCTTCGTCGATCATCACATGAGCCACGCCGCAAGCGCCCTGTTTTGTTCTCCGTTCAAAGAGGCGGCGATCATCACGGTGGATGGCGTCGGGGAATGGACCACCACCGCGGTCGGACGTGGCACTGCTGACTGGGGCGTCGATTCACCGTCCACTGACGGAAAACGCTCCACCCAGAATCGGACAGAGAACCGCATCGAACTCTTCAGTGAGCAGCGCTTCCCCCACTCGCTCGGCCTGCTTTACTCCGCATTCACAGCCTTCCTCGGCTTCCGCGTGAACAATGGCGAGTACAAGGTGATGGGCATGGCGCCCTATGGTAACCCCACCCGCATGGAAGATGTGTATAAACTGATTCAAGTCGGTGACGATGGTGGCTTCCGGCTTAACATGGATTACTTTTCCTTCCACCATTCGACGACACGCACCGTCAATCAGCGCTTCATCGACCTGTTCGGTGAGTCACGCATCCACGATGCCGATTTCTACACTCCGGAGATGCTCCCTGACCCCGCCAATCCACATTGGGATGTAAGCACGGCGAAACGCAATCGGCATTATGCCGACATCGCCGCCAGCATCCAACGTGTGACGGAAGATACGCTGCTCAAGATCGCCAATTATGCCTACGAGCGTACCGGCTTAAAAAGCCTATGCATGGCCGGCGGCGTGGCGCTTAACTCTGTCGCCAACGGTCGCATTGCCCGCGAGACGCCCTTCGAGGAGATCTTCATTCAACCCGCAGCGGGCGATTCCGGCGGCGCACTAGGCGCGGCGCTGTACGTCCACCACATTCTGCTGGGAAAGCCGCGCTCCTTTGTGCTCGAGCACGCGTACTGGGGACAGTCGTACGCCCCCGGCGAGATCCAATCCACGATCCAAAATGTTGGCCGCGCTCATGATCACATCGAGGATGTCGAGAAACGGGCCGAGATGATCGTCGATGACCTACTCGCCGGCAAGGTGATCGGACTGTTCCAGGGTCGCTTCGAGTGGGGGCCGCGCGCCCTGGGCAACCGCTCGATCCTGGCCGACCCGCGTTCGGCCGAGATGAAGGAGAAGGTCAACGCCACGATCAAGTACCGCGAACCTTTCCGCCCCTTCGCGCCCGTGATCCTGGAAGAGCGCGCCGCGGAGTTTTATTCCGGGCTGAACCCTGACAAGGGCAACTACCCCCTACGGTACATGCTCATGGTTTACCCCACCGTTGAAGGTCAAGGCGAGCGCATTCCGGCCGTAACCCATGAGGGCGGGACGGGCCGGCTGCAGGTGGTCCGGCGCGAGTGGAACCCGCTCTACTACCGGACGGTCGAGCTCTTCGGGGAAGCAACCGGCGTGCCCGTGCTGCTGAACACCAGCTTCAACCTGCGCGGTGAACCGATCGTAACCACCCCTGAGAACGCGCTAAACACGTTTAGCAAGAGCGAATTGGACACCCTCTACATGGGTGACTTTGTGGTCAGAAAGTGAGGCCGGCAGCATGAAAGCTTTCTTTCGAGGAATGTGGACTAACCTGGGCGTCGCCCGTGAACTGTTGAGCTTCCTCTGGCAGCGCAAGCTCTGGTGGTTAATCCCGATGGTATCGCTGCTGCTCGTCTTCGGTCTGCTGCTGATCTTCGCCTCCAGCTCCGGCCTGGGGCCGCTGATTTATACCCTTTTCTAGATAGACTCGACGCGAGATCTCTAACCGGGGTGCGTGTATTCCGGTTAGATAGTTTTTTTAACAGGTTGCACAAATTGCATAAAAATCCTAAAGTGTATGCATCCGTGCATTCCGGCACATTCGCGTCCCGGAGGGGATCACATGCAAACACGTATCGTAATAACACCACTCCACCGTTTTCTCCATCTCCTCTTGATTTGCGTTCTCGTATCGGCGTGTGGAGGAAGCAGTCTCACACCCCTCTCCGAGAATGACCTTACTGATCCAGCTTCTCCAACCGATAGAGCACTCCCAGCTACGATGGGGATCGTCCTCGATCCTCTTGGAAACCCTGTTAGATTCGCTCTAGTCGGGGGGACAGAGTTCACCACGTCAGAAGGAGTCTTTTCCGGCTCACTGAATCACTACCCTGGCGGTTGGGTGTCTGTTGAAAAACTTGGCTACCTTACCGGTTATGCTCGAGCCCGCGGCACATTGAAGGGGGTCGACCTATATGAGACATATTTAACTCCCCTGCAAACCGGTTTGACCTTCGATAATTCCAATGACACAACCATTTCCTTTGTTCTTTCAACTGGATATGAAGTTCGGATCGATCTGGTTGAGGATAATTTCACCGTTCCCCCGCGAGCTGTTCAAGCGGCTGCGATCAACCCTATAGACATTGGTCCATTCTTCGAGGATTTGGATACCGGCGCCGATCTCAAGATTGTCAGTGCTTTCGGCCTTTCTTCCTATGACAAAGATCTTGAGCTCGTACCGTTGGCAGCAGACGCCGCATTGCCCATATCCATTATTGATGGAGGCAACCTTACCGAGTCGGCAGTCCTCGCCAGTTACGATCCTGAAAAAGGTCTCTGGATAACGCAGACTCCAAAATGCCAGCGCGAAACTTCTGAGAACCTTACGTGCACTCTCGAAACCCTGTCATCGCTTGTGGCGATCTTTGATGACCCATCTTCGGTTTCGTTAATGGAAACCGCACCTGTCACTTCCATCAAACATGGGCTTTTCGGTGCAATCATCACCCATTTCACTTATAGCCTTCAATCAGACATATTTCATTCCCCCTCCCTCGATGCCGCCAGTGATTACAAAAACGCCTTGCGTGCCTATGAGGAATGGATGGATGAACACGGCGATGTCGACCCAAATGACCCGGAGGCCCGCAAGATCGTGGATGACCTGATCGATGCTGCCCGCCGCAACGCCGAAGCCACCGGCGGTGAAGCCGGCAAAAACGGCCTGGGTGAAGCAGCCGCTGCCGCCATGGAGAGTGGCGACCTGGCCACTGGCGACCAGTTGATGTCCGAAGCCGCAGAGCTTGCCAACGAACTTGGCAGGGAAGATCTGAACGAATCCGACTGCGGTGAATTTAGCAGGCTCCTTATACGAGCGGAACAAATTTACATGTTTACCGGTGATGGAGGGCTCGCACAGCAATTGACTGATAAGGCCAGTGAGATGGCCGTGGATTGCGACGTATGGACAGGCACGATAACAGTCTGGATGCACACAAGTTCCGGCCATCCGGGTGGTCTCGACATGAAGGCATTAGGCACTCCGGGTTGGTACGAACGCCATGACATCCAACTTTGGACCAACGTAGAAACCTACGTATTGCACGGGACCGATGTCATCCAGTTAACATTCCCCGAAATCACCTATATCAAGGAAGACGAGTGTCGTCAAGACATTAAGATTAGCGGTCAACCTACAAGCGGGAATGTAACACTCGAATATCAGGGCAGCTACGATGGCTACGAGTTCCAGATCGTCGAACCCCCCAGTGCTTCCGGTAGCGTCAGTATCGCTCAGAAGTGGCATTTTGAGGATGAAAAAAATGGGGAGTGCGAGGTTGTCTCTCAACAGCAATTCTCGTTCCCGAGCTATGCCTCGGTGATCGCTCACGGTTTCGAATACGGGAGCCCACCTATCACGCTTCAGGAAATGCTTGACGAAGGTTCAACGGGATCCACATTTGTGTCTGGTGATACGATCTACGGAAGAGAAAAAATCTTAAATCCGGATACGGATACGGGTAAATATCCATTCTCAGATGCCACCGTAACCTGGACCTTCAGACATAACCAGAGGAAACTACCACTCGAGGAACAGTAAAAATAATATCCGACATAACTTTCACCCTTCGGAAGACGCTAAGACAAACCATCAAACGCGGAGAAGGTTCAGATGAAGCGAACTCGATTCAATAACCTATCTCGGCTCCTTGCCATTCTGCTCGTATTCACGTTCCTGATTTCGGCATGCGGCGGGAGTGAAAGCATTCCACCCGCTCTCGATGAATCTCTCCCCAACGAGAGCGAAACAGCGGTTGAAGCTTTAGGAGATGAGGAGGATGCAGCTGGAGAAGAAATGGGCATGGATATCTCTGGCATGGTTAACCAAGAGCTGCCGCCTGGCTTCCCCTCCGATTTTCCCATTCCTCCTGACGCACAGGTTTCCTCAACCATTTCACTTGGAGCTGATGACGAGTTTCGAGTGTACTTCGCCATTCTCGACACACTCGAAAAGACGATCGTTTTCTATGAATCCGAACTGCCCCCTGCAGGGTGGACCATCGGTGAGCAGAAGGAGACTGCTAGCGGATATCAGTTCGAGATCGAGAATCCAACGTATGTTGGCGAGCTGCTGCTAGTTGGAGCAGAGGCGGGGGTTGCCCTCGAAGTGCATCTCATGCCGCTTGAAGTCTCCGAAGAACAACCTGATATTGACAGCTTTTTAGGCGATACGACCCCCCTCGGTGATAACGCCAGCGGCTTACCCTCTGACTTGCCGCTCCCAACCAGCTTCACGGCCATCGATCTGCCCCCATCTCTGGACGCGGAAGGGTACGCAGCCGCATTCCAATTCCGTGGCATTGCCGAGATGGCGCTTGTGGATTTCAATATAGCGATGTTCACCTCCGGCTGGTTGATCGAGGACGCCAATGAAGGCGACAACCCACGCAGCTTCGTTATACTATTCGGCAACCCCAATACAAGCTTCCAAGGGTATGCGCTCGTGACCGATAATCTCACTCAACTCGGTGTCATAGGGATTGAAGGCACTTTAATCGCACTCCACGAGGGAGTGCCATAAGGTATAACCACTTCAAATTCCTTCTCCCCATAAATGGTCCTTTAGAACCCGCCGCGAGGCGGGTTCTGTCCATCGAAGGATTCCTAAGTTCTATACTTGGTAGGTTCGCGCCATAAGCAACATTTGAGATTTCAACCAATCTGAGGCATGATTGCACATTCCGCACGAACCGAGGTGCAAACCAGGTGAACCCACCCAAGCGCGTCCTGAGGCGAGAAAACCAACGTGCATGGCTTGTTGGCATCATACTCCTGCCCACTATCACGCTGGCGCTGGTGCGCGTATTCCTCCCTGAACGGTCCTTGGATGCCCTCGGACCCGCCGCTCTACTCGACGCCGCCTCGACTCTCAGCCTGCTAATCCTATTCCTCTCTGTCGCCGCCGGTCTCGGGATCGAGGTCCTCCGCCGTTTCCCATTCCCGGATCTCGACCGGTTAGACCAGTTCGTCTTTGGACTACCCATCGGCCTCGGCCTCTTCAGTTTGACCTTCTTCGCCTTGGCCGCGATTGGTCTGCTCCAACCCGCCGCCATCGCCGCGACCATGCTGCTCTTCGGACTGCTCTCGGCGTACTCCTGGTGGAGGCTCTGGGTCGATGGTCTCCTCGCAATCCGTAAGAATCTTGCCGGATGGCGGAAGCCACACCTCCATCTGCGTATCGGCGCACTCATAACTCTCATGTTGCTCGCCCTCACCGTCCTGCACGCGCTCACGCCGCCCTGGTCCTACGACGCGTTGATGTATCACCTCGCAGCTCCCCGCCTCTTCCTTGAGGCGGGCCGCCTGCTCTTCCTGCCAGAGATCTGGCAGGCGAACGGGCCACTCCTCACAGAGATGCTCTTCCTTCCGGGACTAGCTTTCGGAAGCGACAGCTTCGCCCGTTTAATCCACGCCACCTTCGGGCTTTGGTTGAGCCTTGCGGTCTACGCATTCGCGCTCAGATTCATCAACCAACGCACCGCCCGACTTTCCTTCTGGATCTTTATAGGCGTGCCGGGATTGCCCATTGTCGCTGGATTCGCCTATGTCGATCTCGCCTGGGCGCTGTATACCTTCCTCGCCGTGTACGCCCTCGCGCGCTGGAGTCAAAACACAGACGTCCGCGGCTGGCTTACGCTGGCAGGAGTGCTCATCGGCTTGGCGATGGGCACTAAGTATCTAGCCCTCGGCGGGTTTGCAGTGCTTACCTGTTGGATCCTTCTCCATGGCTTCCGAAAAAAACAACCCCGCACCCTTGCCTATGCTGCGCGCTTCATCCTTACCGCCTCGCTCATCGCCGCTCCCTGGTATCTGAAAAACCTATTCTTGGCCGGCAACCCGGTCTTCCCTTTCGGAAACGGAGGTCCGGGATGGCCGCCTGAGAGACTGGACCTGCTGCTCTCCCATCTGGGCAGCATCGGTCGGCCCGAGAACGCGCTTGAATACCTCCTCCTCCCCTGGAACCTGTATTTCCACCCTCAGGCCTATCGCACGTTGGGTGGAGAGGGCTTGAGCATCTTCTTTCCCCTCGCCTTGTTCTACTTCCGTCGACGGAAATCGGCGGCGCTGGACCTGCTGGCCTTCACGACCGTCTTCCTGACGATTTTCTGGCTGGCGACCTCGGTCCAGATTCGTTTCCTATTTCCTGTCTTCCCCCCGCTCAGCATCCTGGCTGCCATCGTTCTAGACGACCTCATTGAAGGGGCAAAAGCTCGCGCGCGGGTCGCGGCGACCCTCGAAGCGCTGCCCATGCTCCCGATGTTGATCAGCCTCATCACTGTGCTAGGAATCCTTCTCAGCGTGAAGGCGCCGGCAGTCCTGCTCGGCCAGGAGTCCAGGGGCGAATTCCTCGAACGCACGGTCTTCGACTTCCGCGCCCATGAATACATCCAAGAAAACCTGCCCGATGATGCCCGGGTGCTCATGCTCTGGGACGGGCAGACCTACTATTGCGGATCTCGCTGCATCCCCGATGCAGATCAAGCCCGTTGGCCCTTGCTCGTCTTCGACAACCCCGATGCCGAGCAGGCGGCGAAGCGATTGCAGGCGCAAAGAGCGACACACCTCTTGGTGAGTCCGGGGGATGCCGCCCATATGATTGAGTCCGACCCCAGCGGACGGCACGAATCCTCGTTCGCTTATCTCCTAGAGACTTTTATCCCGGCCTGCACGCGGGAACTCTACAGCGATGAACACATGCTGCTTTTGGAGTTGACCTGCCGCTGATCAGGGTGCTGGTCACTGAAAAGGGAATCTAACGCGAGGTTAAAACGGAGGCGCGTGACCGGTTTTTCTACGCATTGATTGACCGGGGAAGATTATAAGTAAAGCGGGCTATCCCTTTGGACCAAATAGTCAGAGGAACCCCACACGTAATCTCTACCCTGAGATTGGCTTCTCATTGCATCAACCCCCTTTATTGAACCCACCTCGCGGCGTGTTCTTCCCCTCGGAGAATTCTAAATATCCATATGTGTTAGGTTTGCGCCAAACACAGGATTTGAGATTTCAACCAATCTGAGGCATGATTAGACAACCCGCTTCATACGAGGTGTAAGCCATGTCTGGTTTTCAAGAGTACGGTAACTATGACGGTTTGGGGCTGGCGGAGCTTGTCCGCGATGGCGAGATCACGCCACTTGAACTCGTTGATGAGGCCATCTCCCGCATAGAAAGCGTCAATCCTCAGGTCAACGCTGTGATTCATAAGATGTACGAACGCGCCCGCACGGCCGCCTCCGGGGACCTACCTGACGGTCCCTTCCGCGGCGTGCCCTTCCTGCTCAAAGACCTGCTCGCGGCCTATGCCGGTGAACCCATGCGCAGCGGCTCGCGGTTCTTGAAAGATTACGTGCCGGATTATGACAGCGAGATGGTCAAACGCTATAAGGCCTCGGGGTTGGTCACACTCGGCAAGACCAATACACCCGAGCTCGGAATCGAGGCTTCTACAGAGCCTGATCTTTTCGGACCCACCAATAATCCCTGGGACCTTACACGGACCGCTGGTGGATCAAGCGGCGGTTCTGCCGTCGCGGTGACCTCGGGCATGGTCCCCCTCGCCGGCGGTGGTGATGGTGGCGGATCAATCCGCATCCCCGCCTCGTGCTGCGGCATCTTCGGTTTGAAGCCCACGCGCGGGCGGACACCGACAGGACCAGTCGCAAGTGAATACTGGCATGGTCTCGCCATAGAACACGTGCTTACCCGCAGCGTGCGCGACAGCGCAGCAGCGCTTGATGCGATCCGCGGCCCCGACGCGGGCGCTCCCTATTACCCGCCTCCTCCGCGGCGCCCGTACCTCGGAGAAATCAATGAGGACCCGTCCAAACTTCGCATCGCCTTCACCCACGATCCCTTTCTCGGAAAAACAGTTCACCCGGATTGCATCACGGGCCTGGACTCTACCGTGCGCCTGCTGCAGGGATTGGGGCATGAGTTGGTGGAAAACACACCACAGATCGACGGGAAGAGATTGTCGATGGCTTACCTGACGATGCTTACCGCCAGCATCCAGACTGACATCGAGGAGTACGAAAAGGCTCTCGGGCGCAAGGCGACCGCTGCCGATTTCGAGACCGCCACCTGGGCTCTGGCGCTACTTGGTCGGCGGGCGAAAGCAGTGGACCTCGCTCATGCTTTGCGCACACTGCAGAGCGCCAGCCGCACTGTTGGCCGTTTCTTCGACAAGTACGATGTCCTGCTCACACCCACGCTATCGGAGCCACCCATCCTGACCGGCTCACTAAAGCTCCAAGGCGCGCAGGCGAAGGTTCTCGGCGCACTCTGTCGGCTGAATGCGGGCGCGTTGATCGAGATACTCGGCGGTATCGAAGCCACGGCGGAAGATGTGTTCGCATTTATACCCTACACCCCGCTGTTTAACTTCACCGGCCAACCAGCGATGTCGGTCCCGCTGTACTGGAATGAGGACGGACTTCCCATTGGCATGCATTTCGTCGGTCGCTATGCTGATGAAGCAACTTTGTTCCAACTGGCGGGGCAGCTCGAACGCGCCCAACCCTGGTTCGACAAGCGGCCACCAAACTTCGCCGCGTAATTGGATCATTCGACAATACAGACGGAGTCACGTGAAAAGAGTAACCTGCATTACGCATGGATGATTTTGCCATTCAAACCAAACACCTGAGCAAAACCTTCGGCAAAGGGAAAAAAGCCGTCGAAGCCGTCATCGACCTCGACTTAGAGGTGAAAGCCGGTCAGGTTTTCGGGTTCCTGGGCCCCAATGGGGCCGGTAAGACGACCACGATTCGGCTACTGATGGACCTAATCCGCCCAACTACTGGTGAGGCCACCTTGTTTGGTATCCCAACGGGCTCACTTGAGTCACGAAAACGGGTCGGCGCATTGGTGGAAGGAGCCGATTTCTACTCCTTCATGAGCGCCTGGGATAACCTGGTCGTGCTGGATCGCACCGCGGGAACGTACCAACCCGATCGGATCTCAGAGTTGATCGCTTCGGTCGGGTTAAGCGAACGTGCGAAGCAACCAGTCGGCAGTTTCTCCACCGGTATGAAGCAGCGCCTGGGGCTTGCGGCGGCACTGCTCAACGACCCCGAGTTGCTAATCCTCGACGAACCCACTAACGGTCTTGACCCGGCAGGCATCCAGGAGATGCGCGGCTTCATCCGCGATCAAGCCCATACTCATGGCAAGACCGTCTTCCTATCCAGCCACATGCTGAACGAGGTCGAGCAGGTCTGCGATCGCGTGGCGATCATCAATAAGGGCGTGCTCGTGAGGGAAGGACCTGTGGAGACGCTGTTAGAAGGCGAAGCCGGCCAGATGCGGCTGCAAGTACAACCCATAGACAAAGCGCGGCAGATCCTAGCGGATCGCTGGCACGATGCGCTCGTCCCCATTAAAAATGAAGAAGGCGATTGGATCACGCTCTCACTCGATCCGGATCAAACGCCTTTCGTTGTAGCTGAGCTTGTCCAGGCGGGTGTGCAGATCTTCCAGGTGGTCCACAAGCGGCAATCGTTAGAGGAATTCTTTATCGCTGTCACCAACCAAACAAGCGAGGGCGCGGATGTATAATCTTTACCGTGCAGAGTGGCGCAAGGTCTTCGCCAACTTCAAGCTGACCAGCTTTCTGGTTTGGATCTTCCCCATCGGCTTGTTCGCCTTCCATACCGTCATGATCCTGGGCAGCCTTGTCTCGGGCACACTTCAGATTGGGGTCGAGTATTTTGGCTCGGGTGATTGGACGAAGGACAGCCTGGCCGCGTGGGATATTCTCATCTTCTTCCCGGCCAACTTATTCGGGCGCATGTTACCATTGGCATTTATGGCCGTCGTCTTCGCTGGCGAATACCAGTGGCGCACTTTGAAGAATATCGTGCCGCGTACACACCGCTGGAAGCTCTTGCTGGCCAAGATGGCCGCGCTTATCAGCCTGGTGATGGTCTCCATGCTACTCACAGCGCTGATCGCCTCGCTCGGGCCCTCTATCGGCCATCGCCTCCACGGTCTGCCTTATGGTCCCACCTTAAGTGTGGGGGTTATCAGAAAATTCCTGCTGGACACCGCCCGTATTGCCCTGATCGCCCTGCTCTCGCTGCTCAACCTCGTGAGCTATGGCGCCATCGCTGCCATCCTGACCCGGACGATTCTGGGCGGTTTGCTGGTCGGATTTGGATTCGCTGTCTTCGATGCGACATCCCTCGGTTTTCTGCTTTTCCTGCGCGGCTTTCTCGGCAAACCGGAACTGATCAACCTTTATCAATTCACGCCAACCTACAATCTCAGTAATCTGCACTCATGGTTGTTCACCGGCCAGGCGCAGCGTTTCATAAGTGAGGGCATATCACCTCTAACCAGCGAGCCCAGCTTCTGGGTTTCACTGCTGGTGCTGGCTATCTGGATCGTCGGCTTGATCGGCTTAGCACTAACTATTTTCCAACGTCAGGAATTGACGGAATGAATATGCCCTGGAGGGATTATGGTTGAAATCGACTGGCGAACCTGGCTGCTCGCGTTCGTTCTGATCGCCGGGGCAGGGCTGGGTCTGGCGCTGGCTCTGCTGGCTTGGGTGCTGTGGCGTGTGCGACGTATTCAGCTTCCGGAAGGAGCGAGTTTCCTCACTGCCTTACGCGCGACTCCACTGATTGTCGTCGTCCTTCTGGATCTGCTCGACATGAGCCTGGATTTCCTCTCCGCCCCCATATCCTGGACTCTACTCGGCCACCTTGGTCTCTCTCCTTTGCGCGGCGTGACAGTGGTCGAAAGCCTGATCCCGGGAACACAGCTCCTGCCGACGATGACCGTATCCTGGATCTTTTCACGCCTGTTTGTACCAAAAGCGACCGATGATGGGAGCATCATCGAAGGGTCATGGCGCGAATTGGATTAGCGGCTACGAAAAAGCAATGCTTCGGTCAGGTTTGTGGGATTACGGTTCATCGAGAGTCCCGTTGATAAAGCGCTACTTTGCATCCCCTTAGCGGGTAAAGGTTGATATGAACGCACTCTTGTTCGCTACCGTATTAATAATGATAGAATGTGCATCTAGTTGAACGAGGAGGAGACAAACATGGATTTCGGTTTAGCGTTTTCATTTCCCTTCCAGGATGAGGAGTGGGTTAAGAAGGTCGTCCTGACTGCCGTGATCTCACTCATTCCAATCATCGGCCAGATCGCACTCATTGGATGGCTGGTTGAGCTCACCCGGCGCGTCATCCGCGGCGACGCTGAACCCCTTCCAGACTGGGCGGATTTCGGCGGTATTCTCGTACTCGGACTGAAGATGTTCGCGATTGGTTTTGTGTACGCAATTCCATTGATGTTCATGACCATTCCGATGGCGATCTTCGATGCGTTGGTCGATAGCGATTCTGCCGTCGCCTTATACACAATCGTCACGCTGTGTTTCAGTTGCTTCGCCCTGATTTATGGACTCGCTTT
>DAOUDJ010000150.1:0-27736 GCA_034430795.1 Anaerolineales bacterium
ACGGATCCGGCGTCCTGTATTTTTATAAACGACCGTCTTGCTGGTGCCCCTCGCTACGAGCGATCGTCTGCGCTTCGGCTGCCGGCTCTCATCGTATCGTCGTAGGATCTCTTCGGGGTCTATGCCGAGGAATTCAGCATAGTTATGTAAGAAGCCGCGTGCCTGGGTTTCAGACGGGAGCGAGTCAAACTCGCCACGCTCAAGCGTCTCCAGTCGAGAGGCACGGATCCGAAGGGTTCGTTCGGCTTCCTCAAGCGTAAGTCCCAGCCGCTCGCGCGTTTCTCGTAGGGTACGACCGATCTCTTCCATGTCATGTGCTAGAGACAGAAAACCGCCGGCGCATTTCCAAGAGGAGTGCGCCGGCGGATATGCTCTCTAGAATTCAGTCTTCCTTTTGGCTTTCTTCGTCTGACTCCCCTTCATCAGGCTCGGCGGTGGTTTCGGCTGGCATTTCAGCCGGTTCTGTATCGTCCGGAACTATTTCCTCCGCTGCTTGTGCCTCTGCTCCAGCCTCGGCATCCTCCGCGGCGGATTCGGCTTGCTCTTCAGCTGGTTCCGAATCTTCCTGAACTATTTCCTCGGCTGCTTGTGCCTCTGCTTCAGCCTCGGCATCTTCCGCCTCGAGCTCCGCCTGCAAATCCGCAAATTGGCCGGCCCCCTCCAGTTCTACATCAAGGGGCTCCTCGATTTCATAGGCCGATTCAGGTGGCTCACCCTCTCTGTGAACAACGACGGTGATTTCGGGGATCAGATCTAACGTCAGGCGTACTTTGATCATATGCACACCGAGTATTTTGATCGGCGGTGCTTCGATCTGGCCGCGATCAACAACCGCTCCTATCTCCTGCTCGATGCCCTCGACAATCATCGCCGGGGTTACCGAGCCATAGAGCTTTCCAGTCTCGCCGGCTTTGACACCAAAATTCAGGGTCAATTCGCTTATCTGCTCGGCAATCGCACCCATCTCAATATTGAGCCGGTTGCGCTCTTTCTCAGCCTGCCCACGGATGCGCTCGGTCTGCTTGAGCATACCCGGTGTAGCGAGCGCCGCCAGGCCTTGCGGTAGGAGATAATTCCTCCCATAGCCGTCCGCGACTTTCTTCACATCACCGGCACGTCCCAGTTTGTAAATGTCCTTCAGTAGTAATACTTTCATCTCGCATCAAGCCCTTTCTTCAAAATTCGAGCGCCGCATGCGGCGCTCGGGGCGAAGGGTACAACGCCCAGTGAACGGCATTGTACCAGAGCCAATCCGATCGGTCAAAGGGTAAATTTACCCAGCAAACGGACCACTACTCACAGGCCATACGTTCAGGAATCTTTGGCAAACTAGACAAGCAGCCCTGGCGCAGTAATTCCATAATCTGAGGCTCAGGGAGTCCTGCGATTTTTCTCCATCACAATCGCATCCTCCCTATCACGATAATACCGTTGCCAGCGGTCGACCTCAGCGTAGCCGTCATTGAGATATAAATCATAGGCCCCCCGGTTCGATTCTCGTAAAGAGAGCCGTATCCGTGAGGTGCCCAATCCAGCTTCACATGTCTGGAGCAAACGTCTTGCAATGCCCCTTCTTCGAAACGCCGGAGCAACGGCGAGTGTCGCCACCCAACCCATGTCTTTCTGTCGGCGCCGATCACCGACGATGAAACCGACGATTTCTTCATCCACTTCAGCGACGTAGCGCACCGTTTCCGGGAAGATCAGCGCAGCCAACACGTCGATCCACGGCCAGGCATCACTTCGAAAACAGCGCTTCTCCAGACGATAGATGGGGAGAAAATCGCGCCACGTCGCCGCTCGGATGTCAGGGTTAAGCTCGACCCTCGAGTTTTCTCTTGCGGCCAGTAGCTACTTTCCACCCTTCGTGAAATTCTCCAGCAAGCTCGTGAACTCCATGGGGAAGATGAACTTGGTGGCAGGGCTCGCGCCCATATCCTTAAGCGTCTCGAAATACTGCAGCGTCATCGTTTTCTGATCAATCTTCTTGGCGACGCCGAATATTTTTTCTAGAGCCGCTGAATAGCCCTCTGCTCGCAGCAATTGAGATTCGCGATCACCCTCGGCGCGCAGGATGTTCGCCTGCTTGTCGCCGTCTGCTGTCAAGATTGCAGCCTGCTTCTCGCCTTCGGCTATGTTGATCGCCGCCTCTCGCTGACCGGTGGACTCGGTCACAACCGCACGGCGTATACGCTCCGCCGTCATCTGACGGGTCATTGCAGCCTGAATTTCATCCGGAGGGATGATCTCGCGGATCTCGACGTTGGTCACCTTCACGCCCCAGCGCTCGGTCACCTCATCCAGCTTCACCCGCATCACCTGGTTGATGTGGTCGCGATTGGAGAGCACTTCGTCCAGCGTAATCGCGCCGATCACCGAACGCAGCGTTGTTGTCGCCATGCCCTGCGCTGCTAGCTCGAAATTGCCCACCTGGATCACACTCTGCATGGCGTTGACGACTTTGTAGTACCAGATGAAGTCGACGGCGATCGAGGCGTTGTCCTTTGTAATCGAGGTCTGGTGTGGGATCTCACGCACCTGCTCACGCAGATCGACCTTGATGGCTCGCTCGATGAAGGGGATCAAGAACACGAGTCCTGGACCACGCTCACCCACACAGCGCCCCAGGCGGAATACCACCAATCGTTCATACTCCTGGGCAATGCGGATTGCGCTCGCAACAATGGCCAACCCAATCAATCCGACTGCACCGACCAAACAAGAAATAAATGCAGTGTTCGTCATTTCCAAAACCTCCTTGAATAGATGAGGGCTATTGCGCTTCTTCTTTAGGTTCCACCATGAGCATCAAGCCCTCGCGATCGACGACCTTAACTTTCTTCCCAACTTTTATACGGCCTTCCGACCTCGCCGTCCACAACTCGCCCAACGCGTATACCGAACCGACTGGATTTAGTTCCGTTCGTACCTCTGCGACTTCGCCGATGACATTATTAGGGTCAATCGTCGGCCTGGCCCGCTGCGCGGTGATCGCGCTGCGGATCGCCCACCAGAAGTATCCCAAAGTGAGCAAGGACACGCTCAGCGCGAGCAGCGGGTGAACTGCCGCTCCACCTTCCGCTGGTTGAAAGAGAAAGATAGATCCCACGCTTAGGGCAAGCGCAGAAAATGCCAGCCAGATCTCAGGCCGCAGCAAGCGAAGCGAGGCGACAAACAACACACCTCCAAGTGCAAGAACGATCAGCGCCCATACGTTGAGCGGCACGAAGATCGTTCCCAACCCTGCCCCTCCCAGCGCTGCGAGAGCGAGGATTTCAAGAACGCCCGTTCCCGGGTTAACAACCGCCAGCGCCGCCAACCATATTCCGGCAACCAGAATTAAGTAGAGCAGACTTAGAAACAGTGGTGAATCGATGATTGTCATCTACCTTCATCTCCTCTCGGCTGAATTACTACTATAGTACAGGAGAATTCGATTACACTTCTCCACTTAAGCGGACATTCAGCCGACTTTCACCCCATCTTATTGTGCACGATAACATGGGGTTCTTCAAGGACATCCCAGCAGGCGATTGAAATCGTAGTTGCGCCGATGGTATCATTGCCATCATCGTAGGGAGTTGCCAAGATTTCATACCCTCTCGTTTTTACCGCTGGTGTTGCTGCAGGTTTGCTCTGGCTGATTGCGGCCGGAACAGAGCCGGCTCTCTCACCTCGGCAACGCTTGACAAACGATCCGGTCATCGCCGGGGTGGTCATGCTCGCTATGGGTCTGTTCACAGCTAGGATGACCTTCATTCTCCTGCATAGCAATTACTACTTTTCACACTTGCTCGAGATCCTATACCTCTGGCAGGGTGGTTTGAGTGGGATCGGAGGATTCGCTGGTGCGCTGGTTGGACTAGGTATCTACTCTAAAGTAAAGGGCGAATCATTCGCCACCCACGTTGACGCTCTCGCCATCCCCGGCGCAATCATCGCCGCGAGCTGCTGGCTTGGGTGCTGGATGGATGGGTGCGCATACGGAATCCCCCTTGACCGTCAATTCTCACTGCTCACAGGCATCGACATGTTTAACAGTGAGATTCTGCGCTGGCCCACTCAGGCTTCCGGGTCCATATTCAGCTTGTTAAGTGTTGGTGCTCTGGTTACCCTTAAAGACCGGCTCCCGCAGGGGATACTCGGGATGATAAGCATAAGCTCTATAGCTCTCGCGATCTTTGGGATTAGTTTTTTCAGAAGCGACCCCAGCCTGCTGATCGCTGGATTCCGGCTCGATACGCTAGCCGCCCTGGGTCTTGCGCTTCTCGGGATCGGTGGGATATTAATATATATTCGGAAATCGTACTTGCTCAGGAAGACAATGCCGTGAGGAGTCTGAGTAGTTACCAAAAATCTTGGTGAACAACATCCGGTACAGCTCTTTCGAACTCGTGCTCGCTTGACTTTGCTTCGATGTGAACACAAAATCCTGATGCGCCGGGAGTTGGAGTTCGTCCTGCTTCATCTAAAAAGATGGGGGGTTATCCATCTCCGGATCTCTCAGCACCGTTGAAAGGATCAGATGGGTCGATGCAAAACGAAGAATTATCGCTTGAAATTAAAACTGATCAGACGCAAAAAACTCTTGTGGATTTCATCCGCAGCGAGCTCAGCCGCGCCGGTTTTTCGCGCGCGGTCGTCGGCGTAAGCGGCGGAGTCGACTCAGCGCTCACCTGTTTTCTTTCGGTAGAAGCCTTGGGTCCCGAGAACGTTCTCGCAATCTTTATGCCTTACGAAACGACCGGCGCGGATTCCCGCGAACATGCCGCGCTGGTGATCGAAGCTACAGGCGCTCGAGAGCAAACCGTGGATATTACCCCAATGGCGACCCCTCTCTTCGATCGGTTCCCAAAGGCGGAGAAAATCCGGCGAGGAAACATAATGGCCAGGATGCGGATGACCGTCCTCTACGATCAGTCGGCTGCATTCCACGGTCTTGTCATTGGCACGGGGAACAAGACGGAAATCCTACTCGGCTACACTACGCTCTTCGGTGACAGCGCCTGCGCAATAAACCCCTTGGGGGATCTCTACAAAACGCAAATCCTGCAGCTTGCGCGCGCAGTCGGCGTCCCCGAGGCGATCATCAGCAAACAACCCTCCGCCGATCTTTGGAGCGGTCAAACGGACGAAGAAGAACTCGGATTCACCTATGCCGAAGTTGACCGTTTACTTCTACTTCTTATCGATCAGGGCCGTTCTGCACAGGCCTGTGTCGATGCGGGATTTGATGAGAAATTCGTACAGAAGGTCGTAGAACGCATGCGCCGAAACCAGTTCAAACGCGTGCCGCCTCCCATCGCCAAGCTTGGCGACAGGACCTAGACCAGGATTTCTCTGTGGGATAGGGAGAACTACTTTAAGATGCTGGTGTTACTATTGCTGTAGCCCACTTTGGGGCTGGTGTCAGAATAGATGTAAATTGACTTCTCATCAGAAAATCAATCTAGGAGAAGCATGATGAAGCGAGCAGTCAGTATCAGCTTAGGGTCTTCAAAGCGTGATAAATCCGTCGAGGTTGAACTTCTCGGTGAGCAGGTTCGAATCGAGCGCATCGGCACAGACGGCGATATGGAGAAGGCCGCCCAGCTCTATCGTGAGCTTGACGGGAAAGTTGACGCTTTCGGTGTTGGCGGAGCGGACCTTGCCCTCCACATAGATGACCGTGAGTATATACTGCATTCTGTGAAACCGATGGTGCGTTATATAAAGAAAACACCGTTCGTCGATGGCTCCGGCCTGAAGGAAACTGTGGAAGCGCGCCTGGCGGAGTTCGTAGATCAAGAAGTGGGTCTTGGGGATCAACCCAGAAGGGTTTTACTCACCGGCGCGACCAGCCGCTGGGGGATGGCGATGTCTTTCGTGGATGCGAATTATGAGTGTATTTTCGGTGACCTGATGTTTGGACTTGACATCCCGCTTCGTATCCGCACCAAGAGAGCAGTGAAAATCCTGGCCGCGGTGCTCATGCCGGTCATTTCTCGCGTCCCGTTCGAATGGCTCTATCCCACCGGCGAGAAGCAGGAAATCCGCAATCCGAAATGGATCCGAGATTACGAATGGGCCACCGTGATTGCCGGGGACTGCAACTACATCACCCACTCTATGCCTGATCAAATGGACGGCAAGATCATCGTTACAAACACGACTACTGACTCCGATGTCCGACTATTTACGAGCCTGGGTGTAAAAACCCTTGTGACATCTACAGCTGTGTACGAAGGTCGCTCTTTCGGCACAAATATGATGGAAGCTGCGCTCGTTGCAGTGTCCGGAAAGGGGCGCCGACTGACAAAGGCTGAGATCCTGAGCATGATTGACGAGATCGGGCTCAAACCCCAGTTTCAGACGTTGAACTAATTCCCCACCCAACCTAATCGGGTTGGTATTCGTAGGGGTATAACCATCGCACGTCAGCCGCCAAATACAGATTGAAGGGGCACAAGTGCCCTCCCAACCAACAGAAGACTATGACCCAGCGATATGAGGCCCAAAGATCCATCAACTTTCAATCAGTTTGTCTATGAGATCTGCCGTTCGATCCCAGCCGGAAATGTTATGACGTACGGCGGGGTCGCAGCCTGTATCGAACATCCAGAAGACATGGACCCGTTTGCCTATGATCGCATCAAGGCACGCTGGGTCGGTTATGCGCTAAAGGGCTGTCCCGAAGATGTGCCCTGGCACCGCGTGATCAATGCCCGCGGGCAAATCAGCGCAAGGCCTGGCCACGGTTTTCAACGCACACTGTTAGAAGGTGAAGGAATTACTTTCGGAAGGTCGGGTGGAATTAACCTCGAGCGTTACAAATGGAAGCCAGTAAAGTACCGATAACCTATCCCTGGTTATCCTCTTAAACCGATGCACATCTGCAACGAGAAGCGGAGGAACGATGGATGCAATTGTTCTAGCTGGTGGAGTTCCTACAAGCGAAGACCCTCTTTACCTCGAGTCTAATGGTCAGAGCAAAGCGCTGATCGATATCGCTGGAAAACCGATGGCGCAATGGGTTGTTGATGCACTTGACGGGGCAAAAAGTGTGGGCCGTACCATCATCGTCGGATTACCCGATGATGTTAATCTTCGATCCTCAAAACCGATCGACTTCTTGCCAGAGAGTGGAGGAATTCTCGCCAACTTGACCGCTGGGGTAAAACACCTACAAAGCATCGACCCTTCGATCCAACAAGTGTTGCTTCTAACCTGTGATATCCCGACGATCACACCGGAAATGGTGGACTGGCGAGTTCAAGGTGCCGATCCAGATTCAGATCTTGAATACTCCGTCATCAAAAAAGAAACCATGGATTCTCGTTTCCCGACCGCATCTCGCTCATACGTCCGCCTGCAGGATGTTGAAGTGTGCGGTGGGGACATGAATGTAATCCATGTCAGGCTGGTCGAAGACACCACATTCTGGGAGCGGATGGTCGCCGCACGCAAGCGCCCCCTCCGTCAGGCTGCTCTACTGGGGTTTGATTTGCTATTCCTTGTGCTCATCCGCCGAATAACCATAAATGATGCGGTCAAACGCGTGAGCAAGCGGCTGGGTCTTAAAGGACGTGCGGTTATCTCACCTTACGCGGAGATTGGCATGGACATTGACCGGCCACATCAGTTGGCGCTTGTCATCTCCGATCTCTCGCAACGGACGAGTGACTGATATGAACTTTACCGCCTGGGAGGAATTTGATGCTCGCTGGTCCGCTAGACTTCGGGTTGCGGAGAAACCGGGAATCTCGCGCTCTTTGGCGATGGTATTCGCCCACTCCGGAGATTCTTGGTTCTGGCTGCTCGGGCTAGGTCTGCTTTGGGCTTTCGGAAACCCTGCCTATCAAGATCTGACGATTCGTTTCATCGCCGCCATCGTCATTCTCGCGGTCTTGGTAATGTCAATCAAATTCACCATACGCCGTAGGCGCCCTGAAGGAGATTGGGGAACAGTCTACCGAAAAACCGACCCTCACTCCTTCCCCTCCGGTCACGCGGCGCGGGCGGCATTGATCGCCATGCTGGCACTTTTTTGGTGTCCAATCGCTATCGGTCTTGCATTGACGCTTTGGGCGCTTCTCGTCTCCCTGGCTCGCATCGCCATGGGTGTGCACTATCCATCTGATGTTCTGGCGGGGGCGGTGCTTGGCCTTACATTCAGCGCAGCTGCCTATCTAATCACTCTCTAAACGAGAACCGGACTGGTTTCCCAGTCCGCATAGGTCCAACCTTCAATTTGCCAACTCTCTTACGTGTTCACTGCCGGTGGATCCATTCCTAATCGGAGGATAATTTCGCCAAAAGCGCCTGCCAATCGTAGCCGATGACGAGGGCGACGTCGACCTCGCCATCTGGGAGAGTCTGGAAGAGCACCTGGCTTTGGGTCAAATCCAATAGGGTAACAAGGTATTGGGTCGTGTAGGGATTTCCAGTGTAATCTACGATGCGTGTCGTCGGGTAATCCATACGATCAGCATTCGAAATCTCGGTGACATTGAAGCCCAGATCGCCCAAAGCATCGGCGAACCGACCGGCCAGCCCCTCCACGCCCGCGCCGTTCAAGACAGCCAGGCGTGCAAATTCGTCCTTTGCGGCAGATTCCGGATCTCCTGTATCAACCGATGGACCAATCGCCCCCGTCGCCGTGAAAATCTCATCGCGCAGCATGCGGATTTTATCCGGAACGGGTTTCAATACTTCCGCCACTTCACCGCCATAGATAACTCGCTCCAGGGTAACCATCTCGGGCGGGCTAATAACCGCACGTCCGATATTTCCAGGATTAATCTGAAAGACCATTAAACCGAGCGCGATCATCTGTTCGAGTGAAAGATTCGTGCGAATGCCGGAAGCCAGTTCCTGGTAGAGCGCCGGAGCTTTGGTCACAAGTGTTGGGATCATATTCAAACGCAGTATCTGCGAGCGGATGGCCAGAGCAACCTGCTGCTGGCGCATTGAGCGGTCAAAATCACCGCCTTCAGTATGCCGAGCTCTGGCATAAGCAAGAGCGACCTCGCCGGAGAGTGTCTGCATACCGGGTTCGAGGTCAACGGTGTTGTGAGGCCCAATCGGATCGACCTTAATCGCCTCGGGGACGTCGATTTCCACACCGCCGATTTCATCCACCATGCGTTCAAACGCCCCAAAATCGATCTGCAGGTAGTAATGAATGGGCACGCCCATGAACTTCTCGACGGTCTTAATCGCCAATTCGGGCCCGCCCCCTGGCAGGCGATCTTGTTCACCGAGGACGTATGCGGTGTTAATCCTGCCATGGCCATAACCCGGGATCTCCACCCACAGGTCGCGGGGGATGGAAAGCATGCCCGCCGTCTTTGAAACCGGATCGACCGTCACCAACATCATCGAGTCCGTGCGCGGCGCGCCTTCTCCACTCTCCCAGTCACGGTAGTCAAGCCCCATCAGGAGAATAGTAACCCGTTCATTTCCGCTCCAAGGGTCAGGGAGCGTCTCTAGAACTGTAATTGTGGGTGTCGCCGCATCGTCTACCTGCTGCGTCTTCGGGACTCCGAAAGAAGGCAAGCCCGTCCCCGACCACGAGGCGGACAAATCGCGAACAAGAACATAGACAAGATAGGCGGAAAACAACGCCCCAACGAGAAAGGCCCCTGCTAGGAGTCGTATCAACCAGGCTGGGAATGATTTTCGGCTTGGGTTAGTGCGTCTCTTTACTGACATTTTTCTCTGGGTTATCTGGTTGAGATGGGATAAACGATTCTTCGAACCGGCGGATTATATCACGCGGGCGCTTGCCCACGAGCGGCTTGCTCCCAGAGCTGCATCTCCGCCTCTAACGCAGCCTCTAGCGAGGCGTAGGTCTCACCCAGCTTCACAAGTTCCTTTACGTCGGACGCTGTGTGTTCTAGGGATACGGAAACCTGTGCCATCTCGGTTTCGAGCGCCTCGATGCGTGTTTCTATGGCCTTTAAATCGGGGGGCTTCGAAGATCGATTTTTAGATCTCCATTTCGTTGACGTGGTAGTCTGTTTTTTATTACGGCGTTTGACTCGTTCCTGCTCACGGGCATCAATAAAGCTCTGATATCCATAGGGGAATACTCTCAATGAACGCGTTGAGATAACCCACACCTGACTCGCCAGCGCCTGGACCAGGTAGCGGTCGTGGGAGACAAGCAGGATCGTCCCCGGGAAATCGCGAATCGCATCCTGAAGTGCTTCCTGCGAGGGAATATCTAGATGATTAGTGGGCTCGTCCAGCAGAAGGAAATTCGCTCCTTGCACAATGAGCTTGAGCAGGGCTACGCGCCCGCGCTCTCCCCCGGAAAGCACCGCCATGGTTTTCTTCACATCATCACCGGAGAATAAGAAACCGCCCAAAAGGCTGCGCGCCTTTGAAATTGTGAGATCTGAAGAAACAGACATCACCTCTTCAAGGGCTGTCCTTTCCGGCTGCAGTCCGCCATGCGCTTGTTCAAAATATCCTAACTGGAGGCTTGCACCAAGCTGGACCTCTCCCGAAAAAGGCTTTACTTCTTCTAGAAGCGTCTTAAGTAGGGTCGTCTTTCCCGAGCCATTGGGACCAATCAGCGCCACGCATTCCCCACGCCTGAGGGTGAGATCGGGAACATCGAATAACACCTGACCGTCCTCTTGAAAACCCACGACCAGATCCTTTGTCCTCAAAACAAGATCACCAGACCGGTCGGGTTGTTTAAAGGCAATGTGGGCTTTTCTCTGTGTTTTTTGGAGTTCAATTTCCTCATCGCGCAGCATGCGATCCAACCGCTTTTGTCGCCCCTGCGCCTGGCGTGTGTTTTGCCCACCGATATTGCGGTGAATGTAATCACGCTCTTTGCGGATATGCTCCTGCTGGGCTTTGAAGCGAGTCGAGAGTCGTTCTAACCTTTCAATTCTCTGCTGGACGTACGCGGAGTAGTTGCCTCGATAGGTTTCAAGTCCCGCGGGAGTGAGATCCCATACTGTATTTGTCACTCGATCGAGGAAGAATCGATCGTGTGAAACGACAATCACCGCACCCGGCCAATCACGCAGCCATCTCTCAAGCCACTCAATCGCCTCAATATCCAGATGGTTAGTCGGCTCATCCAAAATGAGCAGATCCGGATCCTCCAGCAGCAATCGGGCGAACTGAATACGTGTCCTCTCCCCGCCAGAGAGTTGGGACAGAGGCCGGTGAAAATCATCCTTAATGGAAAAACCAAGCCCGACTAGAACTTGCCGTATGCGTGCTTGATACAAGTACCCACCGTCACGCTCAAATGCCTCCTGCAGTGCCCCATAGCGCGTCATCGCCTGATCCACAAGCTGCGGGTCGGCCATGGATTTCTCAAGCTCGGTAAGCTGCACCTCGCGGGAGCGTAATTCACGGAAGGCTTCTAGCCCAATTTCCCAGGGTGTCTTATCATCAGGTCCAATATCGGGCGATTGGTCCACTGTTACTTGTGGCAGGTAACCAATCTGCAGGCTGCGTGCGCGCTGAATTGAACCCTGATCTGGAGATTCAACTCCAGCCAAGGTGCGGAGAAGGGTGCTTTTGCCAACACCATTCGGTCCCACTAGAGCGATACGAGCCTGATGGGAGACAGAAAGTGTCAGTTCTTGGAGGACGTCCTGGCCTCCATAGGATTTACTTAGATCAATTGCCTGTAGAAGTGACATGGGATCTCGCGGGGGATTATAACCCAGGCCTTCCCACAGTTCACGCGCGGCGATTTTCCACGTTGATGGACGCTGGGCTATAATTCCCACAAACCCTAAGAGGGTACTGTTGAATGTTTGATCTACCATCTTCCAGTTATCGCAGTCTGTTGATCGCCGCCATAATTCTGGCCATCATCGGCTGGTTGGGTTTATTCCTACTTCTTGTTGGCACACTCCCCACCGTGGGTCCGCGATGGCTCTTCTTCTTCCTGCTCGCTCTGGCGATCACCGGGACCACGCTTCCCTTCATCTGGCTGCTCCACCGCCGGTTCGCCGAGCAGCCTGATTTACCAGCAATGATCCTTCTGCGCAGAGCCCTGCTTTTTACAATCTACGGCGAGTTGTGCATCTGGCTGCAGATCAACCGCAGTCTGAATCTCTCGCTCGGGATCTTGCTTGGACTTGGTCTGATTGCAATCGAGTTGTTCCTGCGTGTCCTGGACCGCAGCAAATGGAGGCCAAATCGGTGAGCTTGAGAGATATTCCTTCTGTCGATCATCTCCTGAACCATCCACAAGCTGCTTCCCTGGTTTCTACTTTCGGTCACGCACTAAGCGTTCAAGCCTTCAGGGAGCAGCTCGAGATCACCCGCCAGGCTGTACGTGAGGGAGCCCCGTCGCCGGATGAAGAAACCATCATCGGCCAAACAGGCGCTATGCTTACAGCCTGGCTCACGCCCACGCTACGGTCGGTTATCAACGCCACTGGCGTCATCATCCACACCAACCTGGGTCGTTCCCCCCTGAGCCGCGCCGCCCGTGAGGCGATGCTCTCCGTCAGCACAGGCTACAGCACGCTCGAGTATGAACTTCAGCGCGGCCGTCGCGGCAAGCGCGATATGCACGCTGAAGCGCTTATTACTCGGCTTACAGGAGCAGAGGCTGCGCTGGTCGTGAACAACAACGCCGCCGCCATCCTCCTGGCGCTCACAAGCCTCGCCCGCCGCAAACAAGTGTTGATCGCCCGCTCTCAGCTCATCGAAATCGGGGGCGGGTTCCGCATCCCGGACGTGCTCAAGCAATCCGGCGCCAAGCTGGTCGAAGTGGGGACGACAAATCGCACCCATCTGCGAGACTTCGAAGATGCAATCGAAGATCGAACCGCTTTAATCATGCGTGCTCATCATTCCAACTTCAAGATTGTGGGTTTTACAACGGAACCCACACTCACCGAGCTGGTCGAACTTGGCAAAAGCCGCGGCATTCCCATATTGGATGACATCGGCTCCGGTGCGTTGCTCGACACAGCACAATTCGGCTTGGGACATGAACCAACCGTGCAAGAATCACTCCAAACAGGGTCTTCACTCGTAGCATTCTCGGGGGATAAACTGCTCGGTGGCCCACAGGCGGGGATCTTGACGGGGGAGAAGGATCTCATCGACAAACTTCGCCGCCAACCGCTCGCCCGTGCCGTGCGGCCCGATAAGCTCTGCCTGGCGGCGCTATCTGCGACCTTGCTGCATTACTTGAAAGGGAATGCAATATCGGAAGTCCCTGTATGGCAGATGATCGCTGCCACCGAAGATACGATTGAGGCACGCGCTGCAGCCTGGAGAAACCAGCTGGGACAAGGGAAAATCATCCCGGGCCGTTCAACCGTCGGAGGGGGCAGCCTTCCCGAGGAAACCCTGCCCACCACGCTTCTCGCCTTGGAGGTGAAGCACCCGAATGCCTTCGCGGGTCGGTTGCGCGAGGTGGACCCCCCAATTATCGCTCGAGTGGATGATGATCGAGTCGTCTTGGACCCAAGAACGGTGCTTGCCGACCAAGAAGACGATCTATTAACGGGGATCGATCTTGTTCTCAAGCGCTGAAAGCTGCAACGTTAGATAGTGCAGTTGGAATCACAGTACACCTGCGTTTCCAGCGCACGCTAGCCCAATGTCAGGAGCGCCATCATGAAAACCGACATCGACCACCTGATGAAAGAAGCTGATCTCGACGCGTTGCTCGTCCTCGGCCCCGCAGCCCACAATGCTCCGATGATTTACTTCACCGACCTCGCACACCTATCCGTTGGGTTTCTACTTAAAATACGTGATGGGAAGGCGATCCACTTCCACAACCCGATGGAGCGCGAGGAAGCCGCAGCTACAGGGCTGGAGACCAAGGACTTCTACGCGGATTACGATTATCCAGCACTGCTCGAACAAGCGAATAGAGACAGCAACCAGGCCGATGCCCTGCTACTTGAGAAAGTTCTCGCTGAGTATAAAATCCACGGTCGAATTGGCATCTCCGGAAAGATCGAATTCGGGCATTGGCTTAGGACCATCGATTTCCTGCGCCGCAGATTGCCCGATGTCGAACTATTGGGTGAGGACATGCTGCGCTCGGTGATCGCGCAAGCGCGTGTGACCAAGGACGATGGCGAGATCGAACGGATCCGCGCCATAGGTCGCATCACCACCGCTGTTGTCGGAGATGTAGCTGGTTTTTTGACCTCTCATAAGGTCAAAGATGGCTACCTGGTGAACCGCGAGGGGGACCGGCTCACCATAGGAAACGTCAAACGCAAAATCAACCTGTGGCTGGCGATGCGCGGCGCTGAAAACCCCAAAGGCTCGATCTTCGCTGTTGGACGCGATGCCGGGATTCCCCACAGCACCGGAACCGATGCGGATCCTATCCCGGTAGGACAAACTATCGTCTTCGACATTTACCCCTGTGAGGCTGGTGGAGGCTATTTCTATGACTTCACGCGGACATGGTGCCTTGACCACGCCCCGGATGATGTCCTGCAAATCCACGAGGATGTCCTGGAAGTGTACGAGACAGTATATTCGGCGATCAGACCCCATAAACCCTGCCGCGATTACCAGATCCAGACCTGCGAACTCTTTGAAGCTAAGGGGCACCCGACAGTCCTCTCCAACCCCATGACAACCGACGGCTATGTTCACAGCCTCGCCCACGGTATCGGGCTGGACGTTCACGAAGCACCCAGTTTCAATATAAAATTTGAGGACGTGTTGCTGCCCGGGTCGGTGATCACTGTCGAACCCGGGCTCTATTACCCCGACCGCGGACTCGGAGTTCGCATCGAGGATACTGCCTGGATGCGCCCGGATGGTGTGCTTGAAACTCTGGTCGAGTTCCCCAAAGACCTCGTCCTCAAGATACCGGGAGCATAAAGAAAAACCTGCTTGGTGTGAATAGTGAAGGCGAGGAACTCATGAGCGAAGAGACACGCATTCTGGGGATCGAGACCTCCTGCGATGAAACCGCAGCGGCAGTCCTTGAAAACGGCCGCCACATCGCATCCAATATCGTCGCTTCCCAAGTAGAGATACACGCCGAATACGGCGGTGTCTTCCCGGAGATGGCTTCACGCGCTCATATCGAAACCATCCATCAAGTCGTTTCCAGCGCTCTCGCCGAGGCGCACGTGGGCCTGGAGTCAATCGACGCTATCGCCGTCACGCGTGGGCCCGGCTTAGCCGGCTCGCTCGTCGTCGGGCTGAATATGGCAAAAGGGCTTGCGATGGGTGCGGGGCTGCCTCTTCTGGGAATTAATCACCTGGAAGCCCATCTATATTCCATCTGGCTTGTCGAAGAGGAGGAACCTTCTTTTCCTCTACTCGGGTTGATCGTCTCGGGTGGGCATACAGAATTACTATTGATGCGTGATCACCTCCAGTATGAACGGCTGGGAGGCACTCTCGACGACGCCGCCGGAGAAGCCTTCGACAAAGTCGCGCGCTTGCTCGGCCTCAGCTATCCCGGCGGTCCAGCAATAGAAGAAATTGCCAAAGATGGAGACAAGGACACTTTCAAGTTCCCGCGCGCCTGGATGGAAGGCACCTGGGATTTCTCCTTCAGCGGAGTAAAAACGGCTGTTTTGCGTGAAGTGCGCTCGCTTCAGCCTAATCTCGAAGCGGGTGTGGAAGCCCCAGAAGAGAATCTGCCGATTGCTGATCTCGCGGCTTCATTTCAGGAGGCTGTTGTGGACGTGCTTGTCGGGAAAACGCTCGCGGCGGCAAAAGAGTTCAAAGCCAATGAAATCCTCGTCGCCGGTGGAGTATCCGCCAACCAATCTTTACGAGCCTCCCTTCAGACAAAATCTAAAATTCCAGTTAAGGTTCCGCCTCTGGCTTTATGCACCGATAATGCGGCGATGATCGCTGCCGTGGGCCATCGTCGCTTCCTGAACGGTCAGCGTGACGCGCTTGACATCGACGTTCTCCCTAACTGGCCTCTGACCAGTTGATCGCCCCTCATCCTAAATACAAAATCTTCGCCTCCATCTCAGCATCGATTGTGAATCGAATGAACGAGGGCGAAGATTCGAAGTTCTTTAGATGTGCAGTGGTTTTGTATCAGATTGGTCGGATTCAGCATGGTTCTTGCAGTTACCCTGGCCATGACCATGTCCATGTCCATCGCCATGACCGCCGCAGTTTCCACCTGCGGACAGTTTTCCATCCTGGAAGCTCGATAATGCTTCCTGCACCGTGCCGCTAGCTCCAGTGGCGGTTTTTATTCCATAATTGTCGAAGAACACGTTCGCTCGCCGACCCATTCCGCCACTGATCATCACATGCGCTCCAAGCGAGGCGATAAACTCAGGGACCTGCCCGGGTTCATGTCCTGTAAAATAGGGGTTGTCTACAACCTTAACTTCCTCTACTGCCTCGTTTTCGAGGTCCACAAGGACGAAATATGGGCATCTACCGAAGTGCTGGCTCACATTACTCTCTAAACCTTTGCTATCTTCCGTTGAAATTGCAAATCTCACGTTCTAACCTCCGTATTCGCTCTTAAGGGTTTTTTATCGGAAAATGATAGGTCTCACATTTATTCCTTTTTTTTTACTTCTTCTAATCCTTCCCGTTTTTGTGTAATCAACTTGACTCCCGCGCGGTGAACCTGCCCGAAATTCCCACCCTTGCATACCGCTCTCAAAACCCCTTCGATATCGATTATTTGCGATCCGGCGAGGATGTCGATCCCATATTCGAAGAGCACCGAACACATCGGGGTGCTGGGTCCGAGTATGACGACCAACGCCTCTGGCGCACACAGCTCGAGTAGAGGCTCCAGCGTGCGATTAATTAAAGCCATGCTCGTTATCGCCACGACGTCCGCTTGTGGCAGAACCTCAGAGGCCATATCTGCTGGCAGATCGCCCTGGCGCGGCCTTAACTCCAGGACCTGAAGGTCGCCTACCTTACCTCGAAGGCTTGGTACAAAAGGGAAATGCCCAATCAAGGCGACGGTCCGGTTGGCACCATATCGCGCCAGAAGAGATTCCGCTTGTTCTTCCTCAATCCTCTCGGGGAATGGGTCTGGCAGTAATGCATTGAGTGCCGCGACCCCTACACTGGATAAGACGGGCTTATCCTCCTCAAACGCTAATTCGACAAGTTCTCGACCAGTGTACCGCGTCAGGTCGCCCGCCTCCGGCACGGCTGGCTCACCTCGTTTGTGGGGCTCGGAGAGCGTTGACGCAAGACCGCAGCTTCGGACTCCTCCCTGGACGGCCACAACCGCGGTCCAATGGAGGCCTACCTGGACTTGCTCAATTTCACCTTCCGGCACTTGAGCAATCAAATCACCAACCAGACTCATAATCCCTCTTCGTTCTTGCCTCTCAAATAATACAGGTCCAGTGGGCGCTCGATATCAGACTGTGTTTGCCTAATGACCCCCACCCATTGATCAAGCGGATGGTTGCCTTCAGCGGTTAATTAATAAACCTGGCGTTGCGGCCCTGACTGGCATCCTCCCAGCGCGAGTTTACCCCCTCCGCCTCTTCCATCCCCTTCAACGAAGGGTCGACCATGATTGGATAAAGCAAGCCTCAATACGCTTCCTACTTACGTGCGTCTACGCCCCCTCGCCATAACCAGGTAATTCGAGATCCTCATCCCCTACCTTAACCCGCCAATAAGGAGCCCATGCGACCCCGAATAAATCGACACGGATATTCTTCTTAAAGGGAGCAATCACGGTCTCTTCAAGATCCAGAGCCACCTGATCCCAGCGCTCATGGATTTCATCGATCTCTTGGGTTAGTTCTTCCTGTAAGTCATCTAACTCCTGCAAAAAATCATCGATGACATCTTCAGACTCCTCCACATCGGCTTTCGCCTTTGAAGTCATTCTACGTTTCGTCAACGATGTGGAAATTCGGCGGCTGCTCCGTGACCCAGAGAAAAGCCCATAGACGTTTTCTGCAAGCGTTGCAACCTCCTCCATTTTACGGGAACCCAGTTCGGCCTGATCCTCAGCCAACTCACGCTGTTCCTTAGCCAGCCGATCTTTAATGCGCTCGATCTTGGTCTTATACTTTTTTTCTAATTTTCTTACCTCGATATCCGCGGCTTCGTCCGCGGCTTCACTGCATTGGCTTTGGAACTCAGCTTCTGGTGTCCCTGGGGTCGCAAACATTTTTAAAGCAGGATTCGACGGTATCTTCAAGCCCGCGCCATGGTAGATGTAATCTTGAAAATCCTTCTCTATCACTTTCAGACTCTTCGTGTCGTTAAGGGGCGCTTCTATTGGCGCAAACTGAGCATCAGGACTTGGTCCAGAATCAAACGAGTCCGGGTTAAGCGAGGGGACCATCCAATCATCCCAGCGAATGAATCCTTTAGGGTCCACATCCTCAGCTATCGCCGCGCTCGCTTCAACATGATCTAGCTTTATTTTCCGATCAAGATAACGCACATTCGCCCGGACGAGTAATACGGGCTTATACATCAAACCAAGAACTTCCGATTTTGCGGGGTCTTGCATTGCACCTTTCAACGCCTGGCTAGAAGTGATGATATTCGGGAGGAAGTATTCGGAAATACCCGCGGGAACTCTCGGGTGTCTGGTCGTAGTCCTCCCAACCTCTTTAACCGCAGCTGCTCGATCACCCTTTACCTCTGTCTTCAACTCGTCCCTGACGGTTGTCGCTATATGAGGCTTGTGCGCGCCGACTAACTCATTGACTTCCTGAAGCTGCGCACGCGTGATAGGGCCCCTAAGATATGCCATAGCCCAGCGCGTCTTAAAGACTTGCTGCTCTCGTTCGTGGACATTATGGAGCAAGAACACGCGCTTATCGAGGCTTGAAATCAACTTATCCACATCGGAGCGTTTAAATCCGCTTTTCCCCGCGTCAACAGATTCCAACCCGTCCAACAGCCGAGACTTATCCTGCTCAGTCTGCAGTTTCCCGACGAACCACGTGCCCGCATTGCCCAAGGCTTTGTAATCGAGATCGACAGGATTCTGTGTTGTCAGCAAAACTCCCAACCCGAAGGCCCGTGCCGTTTTCAATAAACGGAGCAATGGCGGTTTTGAAGGCGGATTGGCAACAGGCGGCAAGTAGCCGAAAACTTCATCAAAGTACAGGATCGCCCGCAAAGATGATGATCACGGCTGCGCTCGCATCCAAGATTCCACCTCAGTGAGCAGCAATGTGGTAAAGAACATGCGCTCGCTCTCTGGTAGGTGGGCGAGGTAGAACACGCTGTGACGGGGTTTGCCGTCCGCCGACCAAAGCAATTGGCCGACATCCAGACTAGTCCCATGGATCCAAGCCTCGAAGGAAGGGGAAGCCAATAGATTGTTTAACGTCATCGCCAGATCAAAACGATCGTTCTCGGGGAAGAATTTATCGATCTCAAAAGCTCCCAGCTTATTAAAGGGTGGGGACTGAATCTGACAGATCAGCTCTGTGAGATCCATATCTTGACCAGCTTTCCACGCGGTCTCAAATAGGTTGGAAAGCAAAATGTGCTCGCGTGAACGAACAGGGTCGGACTCGATACCCACAAGCCCGAGGAGAGCGGTGACCGTGCTTGAAATCCGCTCGCGAGAAGCTTCCTTATTTTCCTCCCACAAGGTCTGAGGCGCTTTTAGTGAAGCCAGGATGCTTACAGGAATCCCGGCATCCGATCCAGGCGTGTAAACTGCGTATTCAACCGCATTTTTGACAGCCTCAATTCGTTCCGGTTCGATCCCCCATTCCTTTAAACCCCCTTCCCAGATCTTTGCGATCTTCTCGGATTTCTCTTCGACGGTCTGTTCTTCCCGGCGGGCCTCGGCCGGATCGATCCAAGGTTGAAAATCTTCGGGAGCAAGATCCGGAAAATGGAGCAGCAGATTGGCCATGTCCCCTTTTGGATCGATTATGATCGCGGGGATGCCATTCAGCGCGGCTTCCTCCAGGAAGTCGATACATAACCCCGTCTTCCCCGAACCCGTCATACCTACGACCACGCCGTGAGTCGTCAGATCATCTGGGTCGTAAAGCAATGGTTTTGTCCCGGTCTTTCCTTTCTTCAGATCGTAGAGGCGACCCAGGTAGAACTTGCCGTCATAATCCACCAAAACACCCTCCTTCGCGGTTTGTCGCTGACTCACTTGCTTGCAGCTCGATAAATCCGCTCAAATTCTAACAGGTACTTCTGTGCAATTTCATCGTTATGAAGAATTAATATATTCTCGTCGTTCTTTTCCTCTGCATTTCGAGAGAAATTATACGACCCCGTGACCACGATTTCACCATCAATCAAAATAACCTTATGGTGCATCTTGTTTCGGTTGGCATCGAGCCGGAGATCCAATCCAGCCAGAACCAGATTCCCGAACTCGCCACCCGAGTTATTGACTTGGCCGCGCTCCATCACCCCCCGCACGCGCACTCCATCGGCACCCCGCGCGATCAAAACTTCGGCCAGTGGATCCGATGTGAAAGTGAAAGCGAGAAACTCGATGCTCTCCTCCGCCGCGGCGATGAGTGACAAAAGCCTTTGCAAAACATGATCGTCCGGGGAGAAGTACACCTCCACATCCATCCCGTTTATACTCACGCGCGGGTAAGGTGTATCTGCTTCCGACAACGCGCCAAAGCGGTCATCCACGAACATCTCTTCAAACTCGCGGGTATAACTCTGCGCGAGCTTGCTGGAACGGATGTGGATCAAGTTATTATCGTTGCGGTACGCCCCATTGATCGTGTAATTCATCGATCCCGACCACACATCCAACTGGTCGATGACTGTGAACTTCTGATGCATTAAGGACTCCCGGCGATCGGCGACAACAGGAATCCCGGCGCCAATCAAATCTTGAATTTCAGGGTCAAGGAGGTAATCACTGTCAACAACAACTCGAATGTTGACGCCGCGGCGATCTGCGTCCAGCAGAGCGTCTCGCAGGCTCCATAGGTCCAGCCGCATCACGGCGACATCGACAGAATAGCGCGCCTTATCGATTGCCTGTGCCAGAGCCGAATCCGGGCCGCCATGCAGGCTGGACGATCCAGGGTCATCCGGCTGGCTGAAGTAAACGTCGTACCACCCCCCTTCGGTTGTCTCTTCATCTATGGCTGAAGGGAGATCCTCCCCGCCAAGCAGCAAGTAACATGCAAACATCGCAAGGAGGATAATCAATCCCGCGAGAGGCTTAAGCCAGTGACGGATTGTTCCTATAGTCTTCGCAACGATCCCGTCTTTAAGCGACTTCACGTAGAGATTTTCCCCCCCCGATATGGTTTAATAGTAACCACTCAAATCCATCTTTGCCCTGTCATTGTGGAAAGCGGGTCGACGAATAATCTCGCCCAACATCACTGATCTTTTAGGCGCAGCCGAGATTCATCGCTCCCTTCGGTCGCTCAAAATGACATTCCTGAGCAGTTACACTTAGTTCCGATACTATACGCCCCGAGCACTCTACACACCTCAACTTCTCAGAGGGATTAGGCATTCCTCCTGCGTAACCCTTCCAAGATCTCTCTCACCAAGCCAGGCCCCCGGTACACAAGGCCTGTGTAGAGCTGCACCAGGCTAGCGCCAGCTTCGATTTTCTCCAGAACATCGGCAATATTGAATACGCCCCCCACACCAATGATCGGCAAACTTCCGTCTGTAAACTTGTGAATTAAACGAATAATTTCGGTGGCACGCGCTTTAAGTGGACCCCCGCTCAACCCTCCCACTTCCTCCTCGCTCCGGGAGCGCAACCCTTCCCTGGAGATCGTTGTATTCGTGGCGATGACGCCATCAATACCCCATTTCAAGACTACTTCTACTGCATCCTTTAACTCATCGTTTTGCAGATCTGGAGCTAATTTTATTAATAAGGGTACATCCTTATGATATTGATCCCACAGCTTCGAGCGAAGATCTATAAGCTGGCGGAGTAAATCATCAAGAGTCTCTCGCGCTTGAAGCCGCCTCAAGCCGATTGTGTTCGGGGACGATACGTTCACAGCCAGGTAATCGGCAAGTGGGTATAAATCTCCCATCAATCGCAGATAATCTTCAGCGGCATCCTCTAGCGGCGTTTTCAATCCCTTCCCGATATTAACCCCGAGAATCACCCCTTTGGGAACGCCCAGTTGAAGGCGAGTACGCAGAGCATCTCCGCCTCGGTTCGGGAAACCCATGCGGTTGACCACTGCTCTGTCCTCCGGCAGCCTGAAGATGCGCGGCCGGGGGTTGCCAGCTTGGGGTAATGGGGTCACCGTGCCCAACTCCAGATGCCCGAAACCCAGACAGGCGAGGCCATGCATCCCTTGACCATCCTTATCATACCCGGCTGCCAGACCAATCGGGTTGGGGAAAGTCAGCCCCCACAAATTTACCTGTAGTGATGCATCATCGACACAGTAGTGACGCCGCAAGATGGCACGCAGCGGCGTCCATGCACCGGCCATGGCGAGCATGCGTAATGTCGCCTGGTGAACCCACTCTGGGTCTGTTTTAAATAAGACTGGGCGGAGGAAACTCTCGTAAGCCATCTACGATCCTTGGAGAGGCGTTCCTAATAATACAGGATGCGTCCGAACGACTGCGCTCGACCAGCGATATGCAACATCCGTGAGTGAGCACACGTACTCCTTCACCGCTCTTGCTTCAGGATTGTTGAAATGAGTACTCGACCGATACTAAACGCTTCATGGCCCCTCTTTTTGTAGGAAAACCCGCACCTGCTCGGCGTGTTCCATTGAGATGGCGCCGCTGCCTGACCAGTGTTCAATCAATTCATCCAATTCGAAGATCGCGTGCATTTTTATGCCTCTATCGGACAGTTCCCCGCGAGCGCCGCTCTGACGATCAATTAAGACAACGACATCGCGAACTTGAAGTCCGACTGCTTCAAGGCGTTCAATCGCCTCGAACTTGCTCGCGCCCGTCGTCGCTAAATCGTCAATCACAACGGCTGTTTCCCCGGGGGAGTATTCCCCCTCAACAACCGCCTGCGTCCCGTGTGATTTAACTTCTTTGCGGGGGTATATCATCGGGCGTTTGTTGATCAAACCAATCGCAGTGACGATCGGCAGCGCCGCATACGGTAGCGCCGCCATTCGATCAAACACTAATTCGTTCAATAGAAGACAGTAGGTTTGCGCAGCTCGGTGCAACAAGTCTGGGTGTGAGATCAAACGTCGCAGGTCCAAATATATAGGGGATCGAAGGCCTGATTTCAATTTGAAATCACCGAACTGAACACACCCCGATGAAAGGAGATCGTCCGCCAGATCCCAGCGTTCCTTTGCTGGGAGATCTTCTGGAACGCCGATTTGCCGCCATTTTTGGCGGGCGTGATTGATCCGGTCACGAAGCACACGAGCTTCACCACCGGGGTCATCCGCCATGGCAATGCCGCGCGAGACGGGAACCAACACGCCCAGCCCATCACCTCGCAGTCCAGCGGACAGCGCTCGTTCAAGATCCGCACCCTGTGCACCAACCCCAGGAGCCAGCAGCCATAAATCGGGCGCTGCACGCCGTACAGTTGCCAGTGCATTTGGATCTGTCGCTCCCACGACGAGCCCCAGATTGGCGTGTATGCTCCATTTCGCCGCCAACCTTGCGAGGTGAGCGTACAGTGGCTCCCCGCTGCGGAGCGTCAATGACTGCAGATCTTCTGACCCTGGGTTCGACGTCTTGCAGAGGAGAAACACACCTCTTTCTGGATCCTGTAGAAAGGGCTCAATCGCATCCCGACCGAGATAAGGATGAAGCGTGACTGCATCTGCCCCAAGCTTATCAAAAACAGCTTGCGCGTAGGCGCGCGCCGTGGAGGCGATATCCCCACGCTTCGCGTCGAGGATAACAAGAATCCCCTCCGGCACCGCGGCGATAACATCCTTCAGCGCCTGCCAGCCTTGTGCGCCAAAGACTTCGAAGAAAGCTGCGTTGGGCTTGTATGCGCTGGCCAGCGGAACCGTCGCTTCGATGAGGCGCACACAGAATTCCTTCGCGGCTTCGGCCGTGGGTTCCGACAGGAGTTCGATATGCGGATCGAGACCGACACACAGAAGCGAGTCCACATTCTGGACTCGTTGAGTTAGACGATCGAAGAAATCCATACTATCCCTTTACGCCTTCCCGAGGACCATCGCCAAGAGCGCCATACGCAGGTAAAGACCATATTCCATCTGGCGGAAATAGGCCGCACGTGGATCTTGATCGAGCTCCATGCTGATCTCGCCCACTCGAGGCAGGGGATGCATGACGATCATCTCATCCTTGGCTTTCTGCAGCGTCTGCGGTGTGATCACATACGCACCCTTTACTTTCTCGTACTCCTTTGGGTCATCGAAGCGCTCCTTCTGAATGCGAGTTACATAGAGCACATCGGTCTCGGGCAGAACATCATCAAGTTCCCTGAATTCTTTCTGCGAGACTCCCTGTCCGGAGAGTTCCTCTATCAGTTCGCTGGGCATACGCAAGATCTCCGGTGAAACATAATTGAGACGCACGACGAATAGTGATAGCAACCGCGCCAGCGAGTGAACTGTACGTCCGTGTTTCAGATCGCCAATCATCGTCACGGTCAGGCCATCAACCCGCTCCAATTCCTCCGTAATCGTGAATAAGTCGAGCAAAGCCTGAGTGGGGTGTTCCCCTTGGCCGTCACCAGCGTTGATCACCGGTTTCTGCGCGTACTCCGCCGCCAGCTTCGACGACCCCACTTCCGGGTGACGGAGCACGATCACATCCGCGTAACACTCCAAGGAACGGATGGTATCCGGCAATGATTCACCTTTCGCTACCGACGAGAAATGGACCTCATTAATCGGGATCACGCTCCCGCCCAATCGCTCCATTGCCGAAAAAAACGAAGATGATGTGCGGGTTGAGGGCTCGTAGAAGAGATTCGCTAGGATCTTCCCTTTGAGCAGGTCGAATGTTCCCACACGCTCGACCATAGCGCGCATCTCTTTGGCGACCTCGAAAATGTAGTTCAGATCCTCGCGGTTGAATTGCAAAACGGAGAGGATATCCATCCCATAAAACGGGGCACCTCTTTGGTTGCCAAAAGGGAGATGCGGGCTTTGAGCCCGCCGCTCATTAGGGGGGATAAAAGTTGACACACAGCACCTCCTTCAATAATGTTGAACCGCGTATTCATCGCTCCGTGATATCTCGGCCGAATCCAAGCGCAGCAAGCACTTGACCGTCGGCGTATACGCATTGACCACGTAAAACGACACTTCGCACCTTTCCCTTCAAGCGCATACCCTCAAACGGGCTCCAGCCGCATTGGCTTTGAAAATCCGCCCCACATACTTCCCATTCCTCGTTGAGATCTACTTCGATGCTGGTCTCATCCTGTTCGGGTAATGCGAAGATTCTCTTCGGGTTCGTGTGCATGCGGTCGATTAGCTCATCCTGCGTCAGCCGTCCATCGCTCACCGCGCCCAAAAGCAACGCTAGCGCCGTCTCCAATCCAGGGTAACCCGGCGGCGGCTGTGGGCCGTCCTTCTCCTCTAATGTGTGTGGCGCATGGTCGGTGGCAAAACAATCGATCACATCGAGATTCTTCCAGAGCGCGTCCCGATCACTTGCGCTTGCGAGGTGTGGACACACTTCGCTCCGCCCGGGACCGATCCGTGGCACATCCGCCTCTGTAAGAAAAAGGTGATGCGGCGCCACCTCACAAGTCACCCGTAACCCCTTTTCCTTCGCCGCCCGGATCAGCAATATCTCCTCTCTGCGGCTGACATGGCAGATGTGCACTGACCGCTCGAGCAGCGCGCCGAAGAACAGAATCGCCGCCAGGCTTCTACCCTCGGCGTGCGCCACAAGCGGGCGATCGGATGACCAATTGGACACATGCGCATGCAGAAGCGACAGGCTTTCGAGCCGCAGCGGGCCGTATGTCTGATTCAAATAGAGCTTCAAGCCGCAAACCCGAGCCGCGAGGCGGCTCGCTGTCTCTCGGTTATCTGGACCTGCGCCAAGATAGATGCCGTAGTCGCAGCACGCCTTCTTACGAGCAGCCGACTTTGCCAACTTGAGGCTGGGCCCATCTGTTAACGGCGGTTGTGTGTTCGGCATCACCAATACAGTCGTGAAGCCGCCCGCCAGAGCTGCGCGTGTGCCGCTGCCGAAGTCCTCTTTGTGAGTCGCACCTGGATCACGCAGATGGACATGGGGGTCTATGAGACCCGGAAATTTGATAATCCTGTTCACTCGCACCACCTAGAAAAAAGGAGCCTTTCGGCTCCGGGTTTCGGGGTATAAAAATGCCTGCCGAGCGGGGTTTGCCCCCGGGCAGGTGTCTCGTCGATCGAACATTTGAATCTTGGCATGATTTAACCCTCGCAATTTTAAGGTAAAGCCGTAATCTGTCAAGCGTTGGGAGGCGCATTTTCAGGGAGTCACCTTCCACTTTTGAATGAACCTTAGAATTCTCTCTGCCGCGTTCCGGTATGGTTTTGCATCTCTCTGCCCGGGCAGTTTCCCAACGCTGGCAGTCTCGGCACATTTTCACTACCCTTGAACCGCGTTGCGCCAGCCTGAGGGCAATGGCTTTGCAAATGCCTCGATTCGCTCCAGAAACCATGTGCGTTTTCTTCCTCAATTCTCGTCCACGATTAACACGATACGACCTTTGACCGCAGCTTGCTCGATCAACTCATGCGCCTGCGCGGCATCTTCCAATCTCATACGTTTCTCAATGGACGGTTTGATCTTGCCTTCTTTTAATAAGCCGAAGAGCGCGCCCAGGTCTTCTTTGAACCATTGGGGATGCTTTTTACGCAGCGCGCCGATGGAGTAAAAGGAAGCCTTACGCCCATTGGGTAAAATGTTCCACAGCGCGATGTTCATATAGTCCATCGCTACATTTCCGCCTCTGCCCATGGCTTGTTTGTAGAAGCCGTACGGTACCAGCGTGCTGCCTTTCTTCAAGGACTTGAACGAACGCTTGAAATTGTCACCGCCGATGGCGTCGAAAACCGCGTCCACCCCACCAATGGCCTGCATTTTGAGGAGAAAATCTTCGCATTTGTAGTCAATCGGAGTCCCACCCAGGCTATTAACCAACTCATGTTTGGCCTTGGAAGCCGTGCCGTACATCTCCAGGTCGAGCAACCGGCCCAACTCAAGCATTGCTGTCCCGACCGCGCCGCCCGCGCCGTGTACCAGGATCTTTTGGCCGTGTTGAGCTTTGGCGATGCGGTGTAGCATCTGATAAGCGGTGACGTAAGACAGCACCATGCTGACTGCTTCGGCGGGGTCTAGGCCCGCAGGGACGGGGACGAGCACATCCGCCGGGCGGAGCATGTACTCGGTGTAGGCCCCAAAAACGGTCAGGTCGGCGACCATCTGACCTACTTCGAGGCCGTTCACGCCCGGGCCAAGTTTATCCACCACACCAACCATGTCGTAGCCGGGCGAGAGCGGCGGCGTTTCCTTAAAGCCGTAGTAAATGCCTTTACGAACCATCGTGTCGGTGAAGGTGGCGCTGGCTGCCAGCACTTTGACGCGCACCTCGCCCAAATCCGGTTCGGGCAGGGTAGCTTCTTCGACGACCCGTAAAACTTGCGGACCGCCGAATTCGTTCAGTATCACTTTTTGGAAGCTCATTGTATTTCTCCACTCCTCCTTTTTTTACATTCTAAATTTTACTGAGGTTGCCATCTGGACTGTTTTTGAAAGGGTAATGCCAGGATAGCGATTGATTTATGAAGCTCCTGGCAAGAAAACCCCACTGCTTGCGGTGGGGATGAATTGCCCCTTATGTCACTTTTTGATATAGTCATGTTATGCATAAAAGGACCTACAGATATAGGATCTA
>DAOUDJ010000151.1:0-4956 GCA_034430795.1 Anaerolineales bacterium
ACAAGGTGAACCTGGGTAACGGACGCGATCGAGGTCGGAGGGGATGTGGATATGACCCAGGAAGCAGCGCAGGGGCTGGTAACGATCGAGGTCCTGTGAGGTCAGGGGCATGTAGACGCCCTGCTCGTAGGGGTTCTTGATCCGCAGGCCGGAGGTGTAGTCACCGTGTCCGACCAGAATCCATCGCCTCGCCTGAAGCTGCTCGCGGAATGGTTCGATGCACTCCCCCATCGTCATGTCAGCACGATAGGGGATGGCGAGAATCGGGACATCGTCCATAGCGAAATCGAGGAACATTGGCTCAGAAATCACATGGACGTTTTTAGATGTGAAATGCCCGTCCTCGAGACCGGGATCATGGTTGCCGGGCAGAATATATATTTGGATTTTCTGGTATTTCTTCTTGCGGCAGAGCTTATCGAAGTCGGCGTAGTTCGTCATCCCCTTGTCGAACAGATCGCCGGCGGCGACCAGGAGTTCAATCTTCCGCTCTAGCAATTGATCGAGGATGTTCTCAAAGGCTTGATAGCGCTCGGGATGATCTTCGATTTTCGTGAGGTGGCAATCGGCGGTAAAAGCGATTTCCATAATTGACCCCCAATGGGATTGGAAATTGAAATATCCACGACGCAACCACAGGCTTGAAGAAAAGCCCGGGCGTCAATCGTAACAAAGGAAGTACCTTAATGAAGTCCTGCCATATTGAGAAGATCAGCCATGCTCCCCTCTTCACTTATTACCTACTATATGACAAAGCAGGCGGGGAGGAAATAACCCTTTCGTCCTTATCTTTTTCGACTGTTCGAGAGAGAGACCAACTTGATCCTCTAGCAATCTAAGAGAAAAACTGGGGCTGATTACTTTCATTATAATCAGGTGGACATTCTCCATCACCGTTGTTGTATAAACTACTGCGTAAATGTAACTATATGATATTATCGCAGTAATTAATACAATTATCTGGTATAATTTACTGCGCTAATTAGTATTAATAGAATTAACGCAGTATTTATTACATATACGGGAGCTGATCGTTGAGTCAAGGTACCTATTCACAAACACAGGGGATACGACTACTCGAGGAGATTGTACAGAGAGATGGCCCAATCTTCGAAATCGAGGAAATTAAGTCATTGGCAGCTGACCAAGGGATGAGCTCGCAAGGGTTGCGTTCGACACTTCACTTACTTTCTCGCTCAGGGTGGATTACACGAATTAAGCGAGGGGTTTACGTCATTACTTCTTCCTTGTTTCAAGATGAGCTGCATCCGTTCGCACTGGCTGACGCGCTTGTAAACCCCATGGCGATTGGCTATTGGTCAGCATTGTCACACCACGGCCTAACTACGCAGATTCCGCCGATGGTGCAGGCAATGACACCGAAGAAGGTTGTCACTCCAGAGATGAGAGAAGGCAAGGCCTCGCGTCCTCGAGGAAGATCAGTATGGAAGGTTATGGGAATTGAAGTCGAATTCATCTATCTCGAGAAGAGGCGATTCTTCGGGTTTCAACAGGAATGGGTAAGCCGCTGGCATCGAGTATCCATCACGGATAGAGAGAGGACTTTTTTGGATTTGGTGGCACGTCCCAAGCTGTTTGGGGGCATAGAGCTGGCGATGGAAACATTCGAGGAGTATACAGATACCCTCAATCATGAAAAGCTCATTGAATACACGATCTCCTATTCCATGGGTTCAGTAATCAAGCGCATGGGTTGGATACTTGACAAAATGGGGATCTCAAAGGATCTCATCACACCGCTCCAAGAGTACGATGTGAATACTTACTATGCATTGGATCCAACTAGACCTAAAAAGGGAAATCCTGAATCCCACTGGAATATCGTAAATAATCTTAACGTGAGGAAGGATGATGATTAGGCAGCTTATCCGTGAACAAGCTGACCTTCAAAGTGTTCAACTATGGGTCGTTGAAAAAGATTATGCAATCAGTTATCTGCTCAAAGCCATCTCGATGACGGACGACCTGGGTGATGCACTGGTTATGAAGGGCGGGACGGCCCTGCGCAAGCTGTATTTTCGTGATTACCGATTCTCAGAAGATCTTGATTACTCCACACTTGAGATCGGTCCGGTCGTAGATCTAGATGACAAAATAAGTAGGGCCGTAGAAATAGCCGAAGAACTTCTACAAGAGCAAGGACCTTTCAGGATCGAATTTGAACATCTCACAACGCGTGAACCACACCCAGGTGGTCAATCCTCCTATATTGTTCGGGTTCAATTCCCCGATCAGCGCCAACCCCTATGTAGGCTCAAAGTTGAGATCACCATCGATGAACCTGTAGTTCTTAGACCTGAAATCCGACCAATACTGCACGCATTTCCCGAGCCATTTGAGGGCAATGTATCAGTTTATCAACTGAAGGAAATCATCGCAGAAAAACTTCGGACCTTACTTCAGAGTCTTGCGCGAATCGAGGTTCGTGGATGGGGTACAGGGAGGACCGCAAGGGATTACTATGACCTTTGGTATCTCCTGAAGAGGACAGATCTAGCTGGTGACGAAATTGTATATCTGACTAATAAAAAATCGGCTCATCGCGATGTGCGAGCGCAGACTGTCGATGATTTTTTCTCCCCTTCCCTCATCGATTTAGCCAGGAAACAGTGGGAAAACCAATTACGAATATTCGTGCCTACTGCTCCTGATTTAGATGTGGCTATTGAGGAGACCAGAAGCATTCTTAGGAAGCTCTGGAAATAATTCGCGATAGACGTGATCCCGGATTTTATTATTTGAAATACAACAATTGGTTCCGATTAATCGCATAATAAGCAGCAAACTCTCATGATCCCATGTCTTCAACGGGACTCGTAAGAATTTCTCGGATGCCCGATTAAATCCACGCACCCGACTACTGAAAATCAAATTTGGATGGCAGGCTCCCGATAGGGCGAGACAGTGACGTTGATTCCGTGCTGCGGCGTTCCCCACGCTGGTTCACACTAACGCAGTTGCCTTCCGGCTAGCGGTTTGTCGGATCAACGCCCACAGAGGTCTTTCACCTTTTAGCCATCGCCCATGCCGGGCGTACAAAATATCTCCGGCGGGCTAATTAGCCCGCCGGAGAGTGTAAATTCGCTAATGGGATCGATCTGCCGGCTAGATGATTTCTAACTCCTTCAGCTTGCTTTCAGGCACCACACCGTTCTCCCATCCACGTTCGGTATAGTATTCAGCTAGCATCTCATCGAGCTCACATACATGGCCCTTGGAGCCGGGGCCATCCGAGGGTTCTTTTAAAAACCGTTCGGGCAGATAATCAGAACCCTCGCCGAAGCCCGCCAGGTTGTTGTAATGGCGCTCCAAGTTGTAAACGCGCTCACCGACCTTCAGAAGACCGTCGGCGTCCATCGGATTACCAGTGATGGTGGCATATTGCTCAGCGAAAGCGTCGAGATTCTCAGCAAATGTAGCAAACTTGCACACATTCAGGCAGTCTGTTACGGTGTGAACATTCTGGAAGAGTACAGTTAGTTTGCCTTTCCCCTCCCATTCGAGCGGATCGGTCACCTCTGCTGGGCCAAGCACGTTTCCGATCACCTCGGCCGCCGGTGTGTAGGCACGCAAGTGACATGCACCTCGATTGGAGGTGGCGTAAGCGATTCCCATGCCCTTGATACCGCGCGGGTCATAGGCCGGGATAGACATGCCCTTGACCGACATTGATATCTCCGGCGCGCCCCACTTTTTGGCTGCCTTTGCTGGGGATTTGGCGAGGTCCTCGCCGAGGCCCTCACAGCGGGCGATCTGATCCAACAGTTTGAGCATAGCGTCAGAATCGCCCCATGCCAGACCATCCCCATTAAGCAGGTTACGTTCGGTGGCTTCCATTGTAACTGAAAGTGCATTGCCAGCCTCGATGGTATCTAAGCCATAATCGTTGCAGCGGTCAATTAATGCTGAGATTGCTGCAGTGTCGTCTAAGTCACACATGGCGCCAAACGCCCAGGCCGATTCGTACTCAACACTTTCCATGCGCAGACCAGCATGCGGTCCTTCTTTGATCTCCACCTCTTTCTTACAAGCCACCATGCAGGCATGGCAGGTCGGGTTACCAACCAGGATAGTATCGTTTATAGTTTCTCCGCTGATCGTCTCATGCTTTTCAAAGTACGCGGATTTGGCGTTGCGCGTGGGCAAAGCGCCAATAGCGCTTGTTAAGTTCATCACCACATTGGTACCATAAACCGACAGGCCGCCCTTTTTGGGTGCAGTTACCACGGCCTCATGCGTAAGCTGTTCTAACCCCCTGGCATGGGCCGCTTTGAAGCCTTCCTTATCGAAGGGGCTAGGCCGGTCGGCGTGCACCCCTTTCACCACCACGGCCTTGAGGTTCTTAGAACCCATGACCGTGCCGGTACCGCCCCGGCCGAAAGAGCGGTCATCCTCGTTCATTATGCAGGCGAAGGAGACCAGGTTTTCCCCGGCCACACCAATGGTCATTACGGACACGTCCTTGTCGCCGTGTTTCTCCTGCAGCGCCTTGACCGTATCGTGCACGCCCTTACCCCAAAGGTCGGAGGCATCGTTCAAGGTGAGTTCGCCACCTTCAACGTAGGCGTAGACCGGTTTATCGCTCTTGCCCTTGAACACGACACCGTCCAGCCCGGCCCACTTGAGCCGCGCCCCGGACCAACCCCCTTGGTGTGAGTCTACAATTGTCCCAGTCAGAGGTGATTTTGTGCAAGCAGCAATCCGGCCGCTGAGATTGACATCTGTACCGGTGAGAGGGCCAGTCATCAAGCATAAAATATTTTCTGGGCTGAGGGGGTCTACCTGTGGGCCGTTGTCAAAAACATACTTAGCCCCCAAGCCTCGACTGCCAATATATTTACGGGCATCTTCCTCGTCAATAGGTTTAAATTCTGTCTGTCCGGTAGTCAAATCTACCCAGGCAACTTTGTTGCGGTAACCGCCGAAGTTCATGGC
>DAOUDJ010000152.1:0-2093 GCA_034430795.1 Anaerolineales bacterium
ACCAATGCATTACACGCCTCCTTGCAAATACTGTCCGGGTTGAACAGACGTAGCAGTTTATCGGGAATGGTTTAATTTGGCGAATCCGAGGTGAACTGGTCGTTAGCCATTCCACGCTTGGAGTCGATCGAAACAACGCCCTGGTGAGTTTTTTGGAGCAGGACTACGCAATTGACTTACGAATTTGTCCCGTTCCACACATCAACCTCCCCCGGGAAGAGAAGTCGACACATCAATGGTCTGCAAAATATTATCTAAGGCAAATAGATCGGCATCACTGATGATCTGGACTTGCAGCCAGAGTAAATAATCTTCAGGTGATTCCTTCGGCTCTGCATAGAGGGATATGTTCAACGCGCCTCCCAGCCCTCCACATTCCGCATAAAGGTTGTATTTGCCGGAGAATCTGCTTGTCTGGAAGTCAATCTGGTCCACGAAAGTGCAATCTTGGAAGAATTCTGCGCTCCTTGCTAACTCTGACTCGATACTCCCGACACGCGCCCGGTTGTAGAGCGTGAAATTGATGCCCGGCTGGGAGCGCGAATTCTGGAACTCGATGAGGTCAGGGGAAGCGGCCAAATACGCGTAAAGCGTTTCGATCCCACTGGCCCATTCACCTGGATCGATGTCAACCCACTCGCTCGGGATCTCCACGCGGAGCAAACCGGTGAAGTCTGAGACGCGGTTGAACGATTGGTAGGTTGGCGCCTGCCCCGACGAGCGTGCGTCGACGCGTGGTCCCAGCTCTGTTCCAAACGAATAGGAGGCGACCAGCGTGCGTCCGTTGAGTTGCCCTTCCAGGATTTCCTGGGACTTGAAGCGCAGGACGCTCAGGCTCAATGTGTCATCCGGCCGATGGGTGCGGAGGATATCGCAGTAGCTCGACATCGTGTAATCCGTCGCCAGTACCAGCCCCTCCATGGTTAAAAGAATATCTCCACCTTGGACTCCAGCAGTGTCCGCAGGAGATCCCGATTGGACGGAAGATACCCATATCCCAGATAGGCCCTCCCCGTTGTTAACCGCCTCGCCGTTGATGCCGATTGAATCCAGATCTTCGCCGCTCGTAAGCACTTCAAGCACTAGCTGCGCTTCAGGTGATGCGATGGCAAAGTATTGAGCAGTAACAAATTGTGTTGCGGCGGACTTGAGATAGTTCACGCCAACAACCTGCCCATCTTCCGTCACCAACGGTCCTCCTGAACTCCCAGGATTAATCGCTGCATCGTGCTCGAGGACATGATCGACCGACGACCACGGCGTTTCACCTGCCGTGCTCTCTTTTGAGATGATCCCCTTTGTGACCGTAAATTCTGGATCGCCAAGCGGGTAACCCGCAGCGAAAACATCCATGCCGACCTTGATGTCCCCGGAATACCATTCCAGATAGGGAAATCCTTCCCCATCAATGTCGATCACCGCCAGATCCGAACACTCGGAAACAGCGAGCACTTTAGCGTTGCGCGCTGTATCCTCCCCTCCGATATAAACTTTGAGTAGCGCTGCACCGGTCACAACATGGTTGTTCGTGACCGCTATGCCGGAAGGATCGATGATGAAGCCTGACCCCGAGCCCGCAGCGTTCACTACCATGCCGACCTCAGGGTCGATGAAACTACCCTGTGCTACGATTCTTATGGTCGCGTCTTTGACGCTCTCCATGGTTCCTGCCGCGCCTCCTCCCCCAGAACCACCTGAACAAGCCGGGAGTAGAATGGCTGCTAGCAACAAGAATACGACGCATTGGAGATAGGTTCGGCGATACATCTGCATCCTCTCCTCTCGAACAGACAATCGTGGTTGACCGTTCGAACTAGTGGTAAGTCCATCTGATTAAGATGGGTTGACACGAAGCTTACGCATTCCTCAGGACCAAAAGGGAGGTTCTGAAGATGACAAGAAAAATGTCCATTGTTGAATTTAAGTCAGAAGAGCGCCAGCTGCTTTTAGACATTACACGCACCGAACCGGATAAAGAAGCAAGATTGATGGCCATGGGGAAGCGCGCCCGAGTGTACTAACCTATAACACTACCGCTCACCATTTCGCCCAACCCAGGAAACAACCCGCCAGCATAATCAAGAAGAGGAGAT
>DAOUDJ010000153.1:0-7330 GCA_034430795.1 Anaerolineales bacterium
ATACCTGAGGTTTATGGTCTACCGAACCTCATTGAGATTCAACTAGACGCTTTTGAATGGCTTGTGGATAAAGGACTGTCTGAGCTTTTTGATGAGATCTCTCCCATCATCTCCTACAACGGTGGGATGAAGCTATTTTTCCCGGGGAAAACACCGGAAGCAAAAGAGTTCAAGCTTAAGTATTGGTTTGAAGACCCCAAGCATGGAATCGAGGAGTGCGTTGAGCGTGATCTGACTTTCGCCGCGCCGATGTACGTTTCTGTGCTCTTGGCGGGATCCGAAGTTCCTGAACCCATCAAACAAGATATCTTCTTGGGCGACTTTCCATTAATGACTGAGAAAGGCACTTTTATTATTAACGGCACGGAGCGTGTTGTCGTCTCTCAACTTATTCGCTCGCCGGGTGTCTATTTCGAGGCACCTGAGGATCGAACGACGGGTCGTCGTCTAGCTGCCGCCAAGCTTATCCCAGATCGCGGCGCATGGATGGAGTTCGAGACTCGTAAGAGTGACTATCTAACATTGAAATTCAACCGCAAACGCACCGTACCCGTAACTATCTTGCTGCGTGCGCTAGCTGCGATTGATGATGGTCTCGGCTCATCACCGCTCTCCGATGGATCAGACGAGGAATTGCTTGAGCTTTTCGCCGATGCCGACAACAACCCGGATCATCCCTTCATTGCAACGACGATTCGACAGGAACCCACCTGGGAAATAACGGCCAAGCGCACGGTAGCTGAAGAAGCTCTAATTGAGTTTTACCGCAGAATGCGCCCGGGCGATCCGGCAACGCTAGACAACGCTCGCCAGTACCTGATGGAGCAGCTCTTCGACCAGCGCCGTTACGACCTGGAGCGTGTAGGGCGATACAAATTAAATCAGAAGTTAGATCTTGATAAGATCGTCCCCCTCGAGCATCGTCGAGTTACGACATGGGACCTGGTGCGTCTCATAGAGCGTCTCATCCTCATTAATAACGGTGTGAAACAACCAGATGACATTGATCACCTCGGCAATCGCCGGGTGAAGACCGTTGGCGAACTCATACAGGGCAAGCTGCGTGTGGGTTTGCGCCGTATGGAGAGGGTCATCTTGGAGCGGATGTCGATTCGCGATCAGGACAATATCTCGCCAATTTCGCTGATTAATATTAGACCTGTCGTCGCAGCCATACGTGAGTTCTTTGGATCGAGCCAGCTTTCCCAATTCATGGATCAGACAAATCCACTGGCAGAGCTGCGCCATAAACGAACGCTCTCCGCGCTTGGCCCCGGTGGCTTGCGTCGGGAGCGAGCAGGTTTCGATGTGCGCGATGTTCACCACTCTCACTATGGCCGTATTTGCCCAATTGAAACGCCAGAAGGTCCGAATATCGGCCTCATCGGGCGTTTGGCATCCTATGCCCGCGTCAACAGCTATGGATTCATTGAGACCCCGTATCGCAAGGTCTTGTCGGCCCTCAAAGCGGCGGACCCGCGTCTTGTTGGACGTAAAGCTCGAGGCGATTTAGTACTGCCGCGCGGAAGAAAACCTGTTGTATCGGATAGCGAAGAAATCACCGAGAGCATTGCCAAGAAACTGGAAAAATTTGACGGTCCGATTCCGGTTGTGCCATTTGTAACTGAGGAGATCATTTACCTCTCGGCGTACGATGAGGATGAATTCGTCATCGCACAGGCAAATGCTCCCTTGAACGCATCCTTTGAATTCGTTCGACCCCGAGTGTCATGCCGGACGCATGGTGATTTCCAATTCTTCACCCCGGCTAATATCGATTATATGGACGTCGCCCCCCGACAGATCGTCGGCGTGAGCGCGGCGCTCATCCCTTTCCTCGAGCATGATGATGCGAACCGAGCGCTTATGGGCTCGAACATGATGACTCAGGCTGTCCCGCTTATCCGACCCGAGACGCCTCTTGTTTCAACGGGAATGGAGCGCTACGCTGCGATAGATTCGGGCCAGGTCATCGTGACTGAAGTGGATGGAGAGGTCGAGTCGGTAACCGGGAATCGGGTTGTCATCCTATCAAGTCGTAACCGGTTGACCTACAATCTTCGTAAATACAACCGCTCGAATCAGAGCACATGCATCGACCAGCGCCCCGCCGTGGTTAAAGGTCAGCGAGTGCAGAAGGGGGATGTGATAGTTGACTCCTCCTCCACCGATAACGGCGAACTCGCCCTGGGTCAGAATGTCTTGACCGCATTCTTATCCTGGGAGGGTGGGAACTATGAGGATGCGATTCTGATTTCTGAACGGCTTGTTCAAGAGGACTTTTACACTTCTGTCCACATTGAAAAACATGAGGTGGAAGCGAGAGATACCAAACTGGGACCGGAGGAGATAACCTACGATATCCCCAATGTGGGCGATGACGCACTCCGAGATCTTAATGAGGACGGCATCATCCGAGTTGGCGCAGAAGTGGGACCGAACGACATTCTTGTCGGCAAGATCACTCCCAAAGGCGAGAAAGAACTGACGCCGGAGGAGAAGCTCCTGCGCGCCATTTTTGGTGAGAAGGCGCGTGAAGTGAAGGACACTTCTTTGCGCATACCTCACGGTGAAAGGGGGAAAGTCGTTGATGTGATGGTGTTCAACCGTGAAGAACACCGAGATCTCCCGGCCGGTGTGGAGAAAATGGTACGCGTCTCTGTCGCTCAAAAACGTAAAGCAACAGAAGGCGACAAGATGGCGGGTCGGCATGGCAATAAGGGCGTCATCTCCAAAGTGGTTCCCGTAGCCGACATGCCTTATCTAGAGGATGGCACACCTGTCGACCTGATCCTTAATCCTCTCGGCGTACCGGGGCGGATGAACATCGGTCAGATCCTTGAGGCGCACCTTGGTTGGGCTGCCGACCGCTTGGATTTTCGGGCAGTGACACCTGCCTTCGATGGAGCGAATGAGGAGGAGATCGAAGCGGAATTGGCGCGTGCATGGATGATCGACTTCGCCTGGCAAGCAGCTGTAGACAGAGGCTGGGAATGGGTGAAGGAAATTGGCCAATACGAGGAAGATGCGTTTGAGGATGACGACGAAGTAAGGCGCTTGTACCTCGAGAATTGGCTCGGAGGAAAAGGGTACGAACTAGACTTGCTGGCAACCGACACCCGTTATGCCCGTCGGGCAGCGCTGCGCGAATGGCTGCGCGATCAAGGCTACAACCCAGATGATCTATTAGTGTTTGAGGATAGTGGTATTCCAGCCATCGAGCATTCCGCTTATGATCAGTTGGCTATTGAAGCATGCTTGCGTCTCTGGGCAGAATCGCTTGATCGAAAAACGGGGAATATCAAGAATCTAGAATCTCTGCGGACTTTCGCAGACGAGCTGATGCTTGAAACAGGCAACCCCGTCCCCATCCTGGGCAAGCAGATACTCCGTGATGGCAAAACAGGACTCCCATATGACCAACCGGTTACGGTGGGGAAGGTTCTCATGATGAAGCTCCACCACCTGGTGGAGGATAAAGTTCACGCACGTTCCACTGGACCATATTCTCTGGTCACGCAGCAACCTTTGGGCGGAAAGGCACAATTTGGTGGGCAGCGTTTCGGGGAGATGGAAGTTTGGGCACTAGAGGCATACGGTGCAGCGCATACACTCCAGGAGATGCTGACGATTAAATCCGATGATGTCCAGGGTCGGGTGAAGACCTATGAAGCCATCGTCAAGGGTGAGCATGTAAACGAACCGGGGATCCCTGCTTCTTTCCGCGTCCTGATCAAAGAGCTGCAAAGCCTTGGTCTATCCGTAGAGGCGATCACTGACGAAGGTGAGATGATCCGTTTTGGTAAAGAGGATGAGCGCTCGCGACCACCCCGTCTGGGTCTTGGGTTGCTGGATATGAACCCAAAATTTTAGCAATTTAATACCGTGGGGGGCGTGCCGCCGTTCTTGACGCTCTTTTGAGCGCATGGTAAAATGCTGGGTCATTGATTATCGACACAGGCAGCTTGTTTGAAACTGCCTGAATTGAATACAGTTGTAATCAGGCGAGGCCATCGCGCACGTCCGATGGCCTCCCTTTCTGGCAAGTGAGCTGGGGCATTTTGCCCCAGCATTATCTGGAGGCGGACAGTGCCTACGATAAACCAATTGGTCCGAAAAGGACGTAAAGAGAAGCGCTCGAAGAGCAAGGCTCCGGCGTTGCAGTATATCTATAATTCGACCAAGCAGCGGCGTATCCTGCAGCCGAAGGGCGCTCCACAGAAACGCGGCGTTTGTATACAGGTAAAAACACAAACTCCGAAAAAACCCAACTCCGCGTTGAGGAAGGTGGCAAGGGTGCGTCTCACGAATGGCATTGAGGTATCTGCTTATATCCCCGGCGAAGGTCATTCACTTCAGGAACACTCCGTTGTGCTCGTGCGCGGAGGTAGGGTGAAAGATCTGCCAGGCGTGCGATATCACATTGTACGCGGCACTCTTGACAGTGTTGGGGTTGAGGATCGCAGGCGCGGGCGTTCGAAATACGGTGGCAAGAAACCTAGAGAATAAGCTAGTACAGATCGGACGCAAGTTATTCGGTGGCTGAATTCATAATCAGGAAAAGCGAACAGGGAAAGCGATGAGACGTTCGAAACCAGAGAAGCGGAAAATTGAACCTGACGTTCGTTACAACAGCACGCTCGTTACCGGGATGATCAACCGGCTGATGAAGAAGGGGAAGAAGAGTATCAGCATACGGATACTATATGATGCTCTTGATCTTATCGAAGAGCGCGCTAAACGACCGGCACTTGAGGTTTTCGAGGAAGCTATTCAGAACACCACCCCATCTCTTGAGGTGAAACCTCGTCGAGTAGGTGGAGCAACATATCAGATCCCGGTAGAAGTTAGACCTTCCCGGCGTACTGCGTTAGCGATGCGATGGATCCTTGGGGCAGCTTCAGCACGTCCCGGTAAATCGATGGCCGAGAAGCTCGCTGGGGAGTTGATGGATGCCGCGAATAAGACCGGTGCGGCGATTAAGAAGCGCGAGGACACACACCGTATGGCCGAGGCGAATCGCGCCTTTGCCCATTATCGTTGGTAAATGAGGATAAGATCTAGAAACATTCTAGATCGCAGAAGATTATGGCACGCGAGTATCCGTTAGAACGCTACCGAAATATTGGCATCATCGCTCATATCGATGCCGGAAAGACGACGACGACCGAACGGGTTTTATTCTATACCGGCCGGACGCATCGTCTTGGTTCGGTTGATGACGGGACTACCGTGACCGATTGGATGGAGCAGGAGCGAGAGCGGGGTATCACGATTGTCTCCGCAGCTGTGACAGCTCATTGGCGGGATCACGTGATTAATCTCATCGACACGCCAGGCCACATCGACTTCACTGCGGAAGTGCAGCGATCGCTGCGCGTACTTGACGGCGGTGTAGTGTTATTCGATGCTGTCCAGGGAGTCGAACCACAATCTGAGACTGTGTGGCGGCAGGCAGATCTCTACCGTGTGCCGCGGATGTGCTTCGTCAATAAGATGGACCGTGTTGGGGCATCCTTTGAACGCACAATCGAGATGATCCGCGAACGCCTCGCTGCCAATCCGGTCGCTGTGCAAATGCCGGTAGGGGAGGAAGCGAAATTCAAGGGTGTGGTTGATCTGATTGAAGAAACGCTCATCCTTTGGACGGACGAAATGGGCGCATCTCGAGAAGTATCGGATGTACCTGATGAACTCAAGCAGGAGGTGGCGATACGCCGCCAGGCGATGATCGAGAAAATCGCCGAAACCAACGAATCGCTTACAGATAAATTCATCGAAGGTAAGGAAATCAGCACCGATGAATTGAAGGCCGCTCTGCGACAGGCTGTACTCGAGAACAAAGTAACCCCCGTATTTTGTGGCTCTGCATTGAAAAATAAAGGTATCCAACCACTGCTCGACGCTATTGTGGATTACCTCCCATCGCCAGTGGATATCCCTGCTGTTGTGGGAGTAAAGCCGGGAACAGACGAAGAAATATCCCGTCTACCAGATGACGAAGAACCACTCAGTGCGTTGGTATTCAAGATTGTTACGGATCCCTATGTTGGACGATTGGCTTATTTCCGTGTGTATTCCGGGAAGATCAAGAAGGGGTCGACGGTATACAACAGCTCGGCCGGGAAAAAGGAACGTGTCGGCCGGCTGTTGAGGATGTACGCCGACCGCCGGGAGGATATTGAAGAGGTCTCTGCGGGAGATATTGGCGCAGTTCTAGGAATGAAGAATACATTTACCGGCGACACACTGTGTGACGCAGCTAACCAGATCCTACTTGAAACCATTACTTTCCCGGATCCAGTCATCTTTGTTGCCATCGAACCGAAGACGCTTGCTGACCAGGATCGGTTATCGGAGGCGCTGCATAAGCTGTCTGAAGAGGATCCAACTTTCCGCGTAGGTACGGATGAAAACACGGGTCAGACCTTGATATGGGGCATGGGTGAGCTGCATCTCGAAGTCCTCGTCGACCGGATGAAACGCGAGTTTAAAGTTCAGGCAAAAATCGGACGTCCGCGGGTGGCGTATCGTGAATCTATCCGACGTGCGGTTCCTGAGGTTGAGTACCGGTATGTCAAACAAACAGGCGGTCGCGGACAATATGGCCACGTCGTCCTCGCGTTAGAACCGGCTGAGCCAGGTTCTGACATTGTTTTCGAAGATAAAACCAGGGGGGGTGTGATCCCCCGAGAATATATACCAGCAGTTGAGAAAGGTGTGCGCGAAGCAGCTGAGGGGGGTGTCCTCGCCGGATATCCTTTGATTGACATCAAGGTGACGCTTCTTGATGGCTCATTTCATGAAGTGGATTCGAGTGAAATGGCCTTTAAGATGGCAGGGTCTATGGCTTTCAAAGAGGGGGTTCAACGTGCCGATCCGGTCCTGCTTGAACCCGTTATGCTGTCCGAGGTGGTTGTCCCGGAGGCACATGTCGGCGATATCACTGGAGATCTTTCCTCCAGGCGAGCTGAAATTGAGGGAATTGAGATGCGTCCCGGCGGAGTTCAGGCCATCACGGCGATGGTTCCGCTTGGCGAGATGTTTGGTTATGCCACCGTCTTACGTTCCCTAACGCAAGGCAGGGGCGTATTCACAATGGAGTTTGATCATTACGCCAGGGTGGCTGCAGAGGTCACCGATCGGCTTTTAGTAGGAGTCCGTTGAGGACCCTGAGGAAATTGGTCCAGTTATTATTTTAATAAGGAGCGGGAAAGATCATGGCCAAGGAGAAATTTAAGCGGACGAAGCCGCACATGAACGTAGGGACGATGGGGCACATCGACCATGGGAAGACGACGTTAACGGCGGCGATCACGAAATATGCGTC
>DAOUDJ010000154.1:0-4617 GCA_034430795.1 Anaerolineales bacterium
GGAGGCCTATCGTAGTGCCACGGCTGGAAACGCAAGGAAGTTCCTGGAGACACTCATCGAACGTGCGCCCTTTCCAGTGCAAGCGATCCAGGTGGATGGTGGCAGCGAGTTCATGGCTCAGTTCGAGCAGGCATGTGCGGACAAGAACATCCGCCTCTTTGTGCTCCCGCCGCGATCGCCGAAACTGAATGGGCATGTGGAGCGGGCACAGCGGACGCATACGGAAGAGTTCTATGACCTGTACATGGGGGAGCTGGATTTGAAGAGCGTCAATGTTGCACTGCGGGATTGGGAGGTCTTCTACAACACCGTTCGTCCACATCATTCACTTGATTTGAGGACACCGGCAGAGTATCTTTATGAATATCACTCAAATTTGGCTCAAATTTCAAAACCGTCTCATATGTCCTGAACGAATACACCGCGTTGACACCCTGTTTCCCAACATGGTATTATTAAATTGCGAGGGAGAACATCATTGTTTCAGTTTTCCTCCCTCTGCCCGGTTTCATCCTTATTATCTTATACCCTGCATTATATAGGGTCGATTGGTTTAGATTTTGCGGGGGACATTAGAACGGATATTTTTGGATGTGGCTTCCCTTGTGGGTCGACACCGGAACCGGGTGTCTGCCCTGTTTTTATATATGAATTATTAAAAGGATTTAATCATGAGTGTGGACTTTATTGCTCGAATCGTTGGAATGATCGCTTTATCAGTTGGCGGTGTCTACCTTGGGACAACGCTGGGGAGGCTTGCTGGAGATCAACCAGTTCTCTGGGCTATTGTGTTTGGAATGGTTGGCGCATTGTTAGGGCTTGTGGTAACGCCGTTTCTGACCACACGCCCGTTCCACGCGATCCGAACCAAGCTCGCAACAATTTCGATGAGGACAATGGTGGCCGGGTTGCTCGGGTTGATCATAGGATTGGTTGTTGCCGCGCTGATTGCATTCCCCCTTTCACTCTTGCCCAAACCGTTTGGCCAGTTGTTGCCCTTCATTGGTGCCATTCTCACCAGCTATTTAAGCATAACAATTTTCACTGCGCGCCAGAACGATATTTACAATTTACTCGGGTCTCGTTTCGGGTCATTAAGCAAGGTAGAAAACGAGTCTTCGCTGGATATCAATGGCATACTGCTCGATACGAGCGTGATTATCGACGGGCGGATTGCTGACATCGCCCGCACAGGCTTTATTGCCGGACCGATGCTGGTGCCATCGTTTGTCTTGAGCGAGCTTCAACATGTCGCAGATTCCTCTGACGGACTACGTAGACAGCGTGGTCGAAGAGGTCTGGAAATACTCAACCGACTCCAAAAAGATCCCACTATCTCAATGCGTATCACAGATTTAGATGTGGAAGGCGTACGGGAGGTCGACGACAAGTTGGTGATTCTTGCCAAACAACTTCGCAGTAAAGTCCTAACCAACGACTACAACCTGAATCGCGTCGCCGAATTGCAGGGAGTTTCTGTGTTGAATATCAACGAATTAGCAAACGCTGTAAAAGCGGTATTTTTGCCAGGTGAGACGCTTGAGGTGGATGTCATACAAAAAGGGAAAGAGGCCGGACAGGGGGTTGGCTATCTTGACGATGGCACAATGGTTGTCATCGAAGATGGGGAGATACGCATTGGCAATGTAATCCTGGTAACGGTCACCAAAGTGTTGCAGACAGCAGCAGGCAGAATGATCTTCGCCCGTCTTAAGCTGGCCGACGAGAACGCTACCGCTCAGGAGTAAGGTTCGATGACGTTGATGATTTATAACACCATGGCCCGCAAGAAAGAGAAGTTTGAGACACTGGATCCGGGAAAGGTTCGGATCTATGTCTGTGGACCTACAGTGTACGATAAGGCGCATGTCGGTCATGCAATGTCGTCGATCGTTTTCGATGTGATTCGCCGATACCTTGAATACAAAGAGTATGACGTCCGCCATGTCATGAACTACACAGATGTTGATGATAAAGTCATCCTGCGCGCACAGGACTTAGGCGTCGACCCTATCGATCTGGCGGAGCAATACATCGACGAATACGATCAGCACTTGAAAGACCTTAACGTCCTGCCCGCACATGCCTTCCCGAGAGTGTCCACTGAGATCGAAACCATCATCGACGTGGTTAAGGGATTGATTGATAAAGGATATGCCTACGACGTAGACGGGGACGTGTATTTCCGGGTGGCGAAAGACGAGGATTACGGACGCCTCTCAAGACGCGTGTTGGAAGATATGCGCGCCGGCGCTCGCCTTGGAGTTGATGAACGGAAAGAGGACCCTGCCGATTTTGCCCTCTGGAAGGCGGTTAAGCCCGGAGAACCCGCGTGGGAAAGCCCGTGGGGATTGGGCAGGCCAGGGTGGCATATCGAGTGCTCAGCTATGAGCTTGCACCATCTGGGGGATCAGATCGATATTCATGGTGGCGGGAACGACCTGATCTTCCCACACCACGAGAATGAGATTGCTCAATCAGAAAGCTATACTGGCAAACCCTTCGCTCGTTATTGGGTACACAATGGCATGATGCAACTCAGTGGCGAGGATATGTCAAAGTCAACCGGAAACGTTTTTACAATCGAACAATTTCTGGCTAAGTACGAAGCGGACGTTCTGCGACTCCTGATTTTGAACGCCAGTTACCGCAGTCCGCTTACGTATAATGAAGATGTTATCGAGCAGGCGGCGCACGCGCTCGAGCGGTTAAAGGGCGGCTTGCGTTCCGCCTCCCCTCTTCCCGACCTCGACCCAGGAATTGCGGAAACTCTAGCCCAAGCAGCAGAACAAGCGAGCATTGGCTTTGAAACAGCGATGGATGATGATTTCAACAGCGCTGGAGCACTGGGTCATCTTTTTGATTTGGTCCGGGCACTCAACGAAGCGCGGACGGCTGGGATCGACCAGGAAAAGTTGGGTGAGGCGCAAGATATTCTCTGTAAATTGACGAGTGTGCTTGGGTTATCGCTTACACAAAAAAACAACCTGGATGCAGAGGCGGCACCTTTCATAGACCTGCTCCTCGAAATCCGAAGGGAACTGCGAACCGCTAAGCAATGGGAGCTCTCGGATATGATCCGTGACCGATTGAGTGAATTGGGGATATCACTGGAAGATGGCAAGGGGGGAACGGTCTGGAGAGTCCGCTAGCATGCTAAGATCAAACCAACGCCCCAGTTCGATCAAGAGCTGGGGCGAATTTGTACCCAGAAAGTTGCGGACTTTAGGTTAATCGGCATGAGCGGGAACAGAAAAGAAACCATATACGGGCGGAACCCTGTTCGAGAAGTGTTGCGGGCGGGGCGGCGCCGAATTCATCAAATTCAACTCGCCAAAGGGGTCGTCGAACAGGGGCTCCTCGTTGAAATCAACGAGATGGCGCAAGCGAACGGCATACGAATCAAACGTGTCCCGAGAACCTCGCTGGATCGAGAGATCTCAAATCACCAGGGGGTTGTGGTGATTGTTGATCCCTACGATTATGGGTCAATCGAGGAGATGCTGGAACTCGCCGGAGAGCGGGGAGAACCCCCTTGGATACTTCTTTTAGATATGATCCAGGACCCTCAGAATCTAGGAACACTGTTGCGCACGGCAGAAGCCGTAGGTGTCCATGGCGTTGTGATCCCTGCGCACAGGAGCGCCTCTGTCACGCCAGCGGTGGTCAGCGCATCTTCCGGAGCGAGCGAGCACATGATCATCGCTCGGGGTAACCTGGTAGATGCGATCGAGCGTCTAAAAAAGGCAGACCTCTGGGTTACGGGCTTGGAGAATACCCCAGATGCATCTATCTACTGGGACGCGGATCTCACAGGTCCAATGGCCCTGGTTGTTGGCAGTGAGGGAACAGGAATGCGGCGTAGAGTGCGGGAATCGTGCGACTTCTTAGTCGGGATCCCTATGCGAGGGGAAATTGGTTCGTTGAACGCCTCCGTTGCGGGTGCTATTGCTCTTTACGCCATTCTGGAACGGCGAGGTTTCGAACATTCAGCAAACTGAGGCGGGGCGCATTTCCATTGACGATGCCTCTGAATCTTGGTAGACTCGGCGAGCAAAGTCGGCAAGGGAGTCTGGTATAATAAGACAGCGCCGTGCAGGTGAGGCGCATTTTATTATCATGCCGACGTAGCTCAATGGCAGAGCAACCGCTTTGTAAGTGGTAGGTTATGGGTTCGACTCCCATCGTCGGCTTGCTGTGTCGTTTAGTTTGTGCTGGAGCGATGCTGCTGCGGAAGGCATTTGCTGACCGATATAGGGCAATGGGCGGTTACCCAAGTGGCCAAAGGGGGCTGACTGTAAATCAGCTGGCGTTGCCTTCGGCGGTTCGAATCCGTCACCGCCCACTCAGACTCGGCTTGAAATGACAATTCGGGACTGTGTTTCAAGCCCTCATAGCTCAGACGGTAGAGCACGTTCTTGGTAAGAACGGGGTCAGGGGTTCAATTCCCCTTGAGGGCTCTAATTGCCGAAAGAATTATTTTAGAACGAACGAGGAGATAAAGATCATGGCCAAGGAGAAATTTAAGCGGACGAAGCCGCACATGAACGTAGGGACGATGGGGCACATCGACCATGGGAAGACGACGTTAACGGCGGCGATCACGAAATATGCGTC
>DAOUDJ010000155.1:0-32444 GCA_034430795.1 Anaerolineales bacterium
TCAGTCGGGAAGTTGATGGGCATCATGTCTTATATCATGAACGCTTCATCAAGCCATTAAAAGAATCAAATGTAACCAAGATCCCATTACCTTTGACTCAGGTGCCTGAGTAGTTACTTTAATAGTCTTTATTATGGTGCGGATAATTCCCGCGGATTCAGGGCGACGCAGAGCCTCCCATCCACCCAAGATGGCAAAGAGCCACCAAACGTTACAAAAACGAATAATGCAAACAAGTATTTTTGACATTATGTGAAAAATGGTATAAAGTAAGACCGACCGGTCTGTCTCTTATCCCTGATTTGAGAAAGCATGTCCCTCAAAGACAAAATTATTGAAGAATCCCTCAAGCTCTTTTCCCTCAATGGCTATTGGCATACCTCAATAACAGACATCCTCGAGGCGGCCGGCACTTCCAAGGGCGGCTTCTACAATCATTTCTCCAGCAAAGAGGATTTGTTCTTCGTAGTTCTCGAAGATGCCCAAAGGATTTGGCGGGAAAAGACGCTCTTTGGCCTCGATGAAATTGATAACCCCCTGGCGAAAATCGAACAATTGCTTTTGAACTATCGCGACCGATATCTCAAAGACGGGGATACATTCCCTGGAGGATGCATATTCGTGACATTCTCCGTGGAATTGGATGATCAGAATCCGAAGTTATGCACAGAGGTGAACAAAGGATTTATCGGTCTGAAACGCATGTTAAACGGCTTTTTAGAGCAAGCCAAAGCGGATGAGCTGCTCAAGGATACGGTGAACATTAAAGAGGTCACAGAGATGCTATTCGCCGGGATGTTGGGGGCTTCTGTGCTGTACGGCGTAGATAAGTCGGCTCCAAGCCTCGATCAGTCCATAAATGCACTCATAGAATACGTGAAAGCATTGAGGTTGTAGCAGGGCTAAAAAGTACACCAACTAGAATCACGATCGTAGAACAGGTTGACGGTAAACCCTAGGTAGCTCGAATAGATAATGGAGATCTAAGGATCATCATCGATGCCAGCGTGGGTTTTGTGTTGGGTGCCACATCTGCGTGGTGGGGGGAGGGACAGGATTAAATTGTAATGCGGGAACGAAATACCGGAGGCGTGATGAGTGAAACGTCACCTGTATCGAGTAAATTGATTCGAATGAATCCCTGAGCTAGACCAAGATGGCCGGAAATCATATTCACGAAGCGAACCACGGAGGATAAGATGATTGATTTTACATTCACAGAAGAGCAAGAGTTATTTCGACAAGCTGCCAGAGAGTTTGCTGAGACTCATGTAGCACCCAAGGTTAAGGAGATGGAAGAGACCGGGGAACCTTGTGAAGAAGTGATAAAAGCGCTTGCAGAAGCTGAGATGATGGCCCTGACGATACCAGAAGAACACGGTGGACTTGGGTTGGGGTACACAGCACGCCTCATCGCCCTGGAGGAGATCGGCAAGGTCTCTGTTGCCACAGCCATGATGCTCCAGATTTTTGGTCTTGGGATCGAGCCCATCGTTAAATTTGGCAGTGACGAGCAAAAGGAGAAATACTTGCCGGGGCTCGCTAAGGGTAAACGGTTGGCTACGGTCGCAGTAACCGAACCGACAGGAGGCTCTGACCCTAAAAGCTGCCGGACGACCTATGAAAAAGATGGGGACGACTATCTCATAACGGGCCGAAAATGTTTCATCACCAATTCTCACATTGCCGACACCATCGTAACCATGGCCGTCGATGCCGAAAACCCCGATGCATTCAGTACTTTTATCGTCGAAAGTGGGATGGAAGGATTTAAACCAACTCATGTTGAGCATAAGGTGGGGATGCGCGGCTGCAACACGGGGGAGTTGAGTTTCGAACGCTGCCGGGTGCCAAAGGCAAACCTCCTCGGGGAGGAGGGAAAAGGTATGCGCGTGGCCATGGCTGCGATTAGCGAAGTGGGTCGAGGGGGAATGGTTGGCACAGCGCTGGGCCTTCAGGCCGCGTGTCTGGATGTTTCCGTCAAGTTCGCCAAAGAGCGCGAACTCTATGGAAGACCCATAAGCAAGCTGCAGACGATCCAAAACAAAATAGCCGACATGAAAATTGATCTTGAGGCTGGACGTTTGTTGGGATACCGTGCCGTCGCGATGCAAGATCAAGGGGTGCGTGCTGGAAATGAATTTGCGGTCGCCAAGTATTTCACAACCGAAGCCGCACAGAAAGCGGCAAAAGTCGCATCGGACATTCACGGCGGCTATGGCTGCATGGAGGAGTATGACGTAACTCGGTATTACCGCGATGCCATTGTCCTTGGACCTTCTGCTGGAACTTCAGACATTATGAGGGTCATTATAGCGGGATGGGCACTCAAGTAGAGTAACGCGTATCACCATCCTTTTCTCTTGCGGGTGGCGACAAAGAGAGGCAATGTTGAACATCGTTGTCTGCGTAAAAGCAGTTCCAGATCCAAAGGAAGCGGATAAGATCCGCATTGACCCAAAAACGAAGGCGTTAACGCGCGTAGATATCCCGTTGGTAATGAACCCCAACGATAAATACGCTCTCGAAGCCGCGCTTCAAATTAAAGAAGAACAAGGTGCTTTCATCACAGCTGTGAGCATGGCGCCCCCCCTGGCAGCGAAGATCGTTCGAGAATGTATGGCCCTTGGTGTGGATGAAGGCATTCTGCTCACCGACCATGCATTTGCCGGGGCAGATGCTTATGCCACAGCTCTCACCCTTGCCGCGGCGGTTCGGAAAATTGGCCAAGTTGACCTGGTCTTTTGCGGTATGGCAAGCAGTGATGGAAGCACAGAGTGGGTCGGACCGGAACTGGCGACTTTTCTTGAACTTCCTGTTGTTACCAGAGTGCGCGAAATCGAAACTCAAGATGAAGAAGGATGGACGGTTAAAGCCAATATCGAAAACGGATATCGCCGGGTTAGAGTGCGACTTCCTGCCGTTCTCACGGTGACAAGAGAGCTGAATGTCCCTCGCGCGCTTAGTTTCTCTGGAGTGGTCAAAGCGGGGAAGATGGAAATCGTTAACTGGAGTATTGAAGATCTAGATCTACCCGTTGAGAAGGTTGGACTTCAAGGCTCCCCATCTATTGTTTCAAACATGTCCATTCAAGGAAGCAGGCGAGAAGTGAACTTCTTAACGGGGACGCGAGATGAGATAGCGGAACAGCTGGTCCAGAATCTCGCCGATGCGGGTGTGATTTGATGGAAAAGAATCCCGTTTGGGTTTTCGCGGAGAGGGATAGCAAGGGCCTTCTGCCTGTGTCCCTTGAGCTTATAGGTCGTGGGCGGGGACTGGCAGATGAATTGAACACTTCCCTTGAAGTCATACTTTTAGGCGAGGATCTGGGAGAGTACACACCAAAGCTTATCGCATCCGGGGCGGATCGAGTCACTGTTTGGGACGATGAACAACTGGCTCGCTATCAGGCGGAGCACTACGTTGAACTCATTGTCTCCCGTGCTGCAGTGGTTGAACCGAGTATTTTCCTAATTGGATCGACATGGGTGGGCATCGAACTGGCCCCCCTGGTTGCTGCGCGGCTTGAAACCGGACTAACGGCGCACTGCACCGATCTCTTATTGACCCCTGATGGCTTGCTGGACCAACGGGTACCGGCGTATGGGGGGATGCTTTCGATCCTCTGCCCAGAAAAAAGGCCGCAGATGGCTACGGTTGCGCAAGGAGTTTTTCCGATCCCTCATTTGAATGACGAACGTCCAGGCGAGGTCGAGTTTCTTGATGTGCCTAAGTCCTTCAACGCCAGGATTGAGAACCTTGAAATCGTATCTGAAAAGCTTGATGGAGTTCCGCTCGAATCTGCATCTTTCATCGTCGCCGGAGGGGCGGGTGCGAGAGATGAAGTAGGGTGGCAGCAGATCGTTAACTTGGCTTCTGCCTTAAATGCAGGTTTAGGTTCGACAAGACCTGCTGTCGACGAAGGGTGGACGAGTCTCGAAACTATGATCGGACAGAGTGGCAAGATGGTAAGTCCAGAAATCTATCTCGGGGTTGGTCTCTCGGGAGAACAGCAGCATATGGTTGGAATCGTGGGGGCCAAGATCATGATGGCGATCAACAATGATCCCAAGGCTCCCATATTCGATCAGGTTGACATCGGTGTTGTTGACGATTGTCGCGAGTTTCTTCCTGTGTTGCTTGATCGGATTAAGGCATACCGTGAGGAACGAGGTCTAGCATAAATTAATAGTAAGGACGACCTCAGATCCAGTGTTTTATTTGGAACAATAGGAGTAAGAAGATGACTATTAAATCGAGAGAAGAGTATCTTGAAGCGCTGCGCTCTTTACGACCCAACGTATACAAATTCGGGGAGCTCATTGAGGACGTAACCACACACCCCGCAACCAAGCGCACGATTGAAAGTCACAGCTTGGCTTACGATGCCTCAAGCGATCCTGAATTTGAAGAGATGTACACGACGACCTCGATTTTTACGGGCGAAAAGATCCACCGCTGGAATTCCATGATGCAGAGTGCAGATGATCTCATCACGAATATGCACATTAAGCGGCAGAACTACCGCAGGACTGGGAGTTGCACAGGTGCAGTTTGCGTCGGATGGAACGCTCAAAACGTCATGTGGGCGATCACGCATGACATCGACAAGGAACTTGGTACCAATTATCAAAAGAGATTGAAGAATTGGATCCTCTCTGCCCAAGAAAAAGGGCTGACCGTAGCCGGTGCGCTGACTGATCCAAAAGGTGATCGTAGCCTGAGACCTTCACAGCAATCAGATCCCGATGTTAACTTGAGAATCGTTGAGGTCAAAGAGGATGGCATCGTGATACGCGGCGCCAAAACAATGATCTGTGGTACGGCTGCTTCTCAAGAGATCTTCCTCCTACCCGGTGGGATATACGGAGAGGATGACAAAGATTACGCCCTTGCGTGTGTCGTCCCAAAGGATATCGAAGGATTGACCATAGTTGAGGCGACTCATCCAAGTGATCGACGAGAGCTAGAAGCAACTGCAGAGGATGAAGTTCCGAACACAGGAATCACGCAGGCATATCTATTATTTGAGGATGCCTTTGTTCCCAATGAGCGCGTTTTCTTGTGCAAGGAATATCAATATACAAGAAACGTGATCACCTACTTCACATCGAATTACCGCGCTTGCATTGGTGCTTGCGTTGCCGGTCAAGGGGATGTGATGATCGGCGCATCGATCCTCATGGCACGCGCGAACGGCCTCAGTGCCAAGACCTTCATGAAGAAGTTGGTAGACATGTCTGTGAACAATCAGGTCACTTTTGGCTTGGGCGTAGGTGCTTGTGCAATTGGCACAAAACATGAAGCGGGTTCTTGGTTTGCGGATACCCTGACGGCAAATACGAACAAGGTCATGGTGGCCACACTACCCTATGAAGTGAAACGATTAACGCAGGATATTGGCGGAGGCATCGTGGAGACTGGCTGCATGCCCTCTTTCCAGGACTTAAGCAATGAAGAATATGGCCCTTTGTTGCAGAAATACCTCAAGGCAGGTTCACCATCAGCCAATACACGATTTAAAGCCGCCCGCCTCTCTGAATGGTTGACTGTAGGGGCGGGCATCCCTGGATGTATGCATGGCGGGGGATCACCGGATGGTGCAAAACTCATGGTCAGATTTACCACACCAATGGAAGAGTATGTCGAATACGCGAAGCGAATCGTAAATATTGAAGAAGAGGTCCCTGAACCAGAGAAACCGAAGAGGAAATAAGGGACGTCGGCACAATTTAATCAACTCAGCAAGCTATCAATTCGGAGACGGGCGTTCCGTCTTTCATGAGTGTCTGTCGGGGTTATCGCGCTGAATCGAGTCGAGGGTTCATAAACGGCGAAGCTTACGCTGGGAGGGCAACACATGCCATTTGAGCGTCTTTTGAAACCGCGTTCCATTGCCGTTTTTGGTGGTGCGCAGGCCCAGGAGACGATTCGCCAGAGCGATCGCATGGGTTATGAAGGGGAGATCTGGCCGGTCCATCCCAAGAAAACGGAGATCCTGGGTCGCACGGTCTACCGCTCGGTCGAGGATCTACCGCGCAGCCCTGATGCTGCGTACGTGGGTGTTAATCGCCACCTCACTATCGACATCGTCAGAGATCTAGCGGCGCGGGATTCAGGCGGCGCGATCTGCTATGCCACTGGCTTTACCGAGGCGGGCGAGGAGGGTTCCGAACTCGAAGAGAGACTTCTGGAGGCCTCGGGTGACATGCCCCTGATCGGGCCGAATTGCTACGGGCTCCTTAACTATCTCAACGGGGCAATGCTCTGGCCCGACCAGCAGGGCGGCCGACGGGTCGACGAAGGCGTGGCCATCATCACCATGTCGTCCGACGTGGGTTTCAATCTCACCATGCAGCGGCGCGGCCTTCCCATCGCCTATATGGTATCCCTGGGGAACATGCTGAAATTCGATCTCCCGGAGGCGATCCACACTTTCGCTCGACAGGATCGGGTCACGGCGATTGGGATCTATGTGGAAACGATGCCTGACCCGAAGGCCTTCGAGGAGGCAGTCAACGTCGCCCGAGAGCTGGCCAAGCCCATCGTTGCCATCAAGACCGGGCACTCCAATGCCGGGCAGAAAATGGTGCTATCACATACGGCGTCGCTTGCCGGATCCGACGTCTTGGTGAGTGCTCTGTTCGAGCGTCTCGGCGTTGCTCGAGTCGGTTCTCTGGAAGCGCTCATGGAAGCGCTGAAGGTGTTGCACGTTCTCGGTCCATTGAACGGTGGCCGGATGGGGGTTATGAGCTACTCGGGCGGTGATCTCATTCTTTTCGCCGACGGCATGGGCCCGAGCCTGACCATGCCCCCGCTGTCCGATAAGGTGACCGAACGTCTTCGACCGACGGTGCACGAGCGGGTGGTGGCCGCCAATCCATTCGATTTCCAGATGTTCGACTGGGATGATGAGGACCGGTTGACCGCCAGTTTTACCGCCTTTTTATCAGAAGACTTCGATATATCGATATGTCTGCTCGATTACCCAAGAGAAGACATTTGTGACCAGTCCACCTGGGGCGGGGCCGAGAGGGGTTTTGTCCGAGCAGCGCAGCAAACCGGCACCAAGGGCGCAGTGCTGGCGACCTTTGCCGATACAATTTCGGAGCCGGTGGTGGCGCGTTTAATGAAGGAGGGTATTGCATCGCTTGCCGGCATTGATGCCGGGCTTGCAGGCGTCCGGGCGGCGGTTGATGTGGGCGCGGCTTGGAGCCGATCTCCCAGCCTTCCGCTACTCACGAGCTTTGGTAAACGGCAGGACGGCCCCGTCAAGGTGTTGGACGAGGTCGAATCCAAGGCTCTTCTCGCCCGGTGTGGCGTGCCTGTCCCTTCGGGGCGAGTCGTTCACAACGCTGGGGAGGCGGCTGCGGCGGCTGGAGGGTTGGGCTATCCGGTCGTCGTCAAGGCATTGGGCGTCGCGCACAAGACTGATGTTGGGGGTGTCAGACTCGACCTTGGCAGTGCAGTCGAGGTTTCGGCGGCGGTGATGGAAATGTCCGGCCTTTCCGATTCCTATCTGATCGAGAAAATGGTCGACGGAGTCGTGGCGGAGCTCATAGTCGGTGTCGCCCGTGATGAGCAATTCGGCCCGTATCTTTTGGTCGGTGGCGGTGGAATTCTGGTCGAGATGATGAAAGACTGCGCGTCACTCCTGCTGCCGACCACCAGACAGCAGGTGTTGGATGCGTTGAGTGAGCTGAAATGTGCACCTCTCTTTGACGGTTTCAGGGGGGCTCCACCCGCCGATCTAAACGCCGCTGCTGATGTCATCCTGGCGGTTGCGGGCATGGTAGAGGATGATCCGTCGTCCATCATCGAACTCGATATCAACCCACTGATGCTCCTGGCCGAAGGTCTGGGGGCGGTTGCAGCCGATGCGCTGATTTGCCTGAACGCGGAATCTGCGAGCGATCATACAAAAATGAGTTAAGGGGTGAAATTTGAAAGAGTGATTTCCTCTAAGTCAATTGACGGAGGACCTCACCTTTGAAGAGAGTTACGCGGCGCGACGTTCCAAAACCTGGCCGGCGCTCATGAAAATGCTTAATAGCAGCGACTCATAAAGAGACAAAAATTGAAACTAAAGATAGATTTGAATAAAAGCCCATACGCAACCCTCGAGACAACTTTTTTTAAAGGTATCCCGCTCAGGGGTATTGAAATGAAGTTGGAAAGGACCCAGGCACGTGAAATCCGACAGCAATAATATCGAAAAAACCATCGTAGAGAAGGCGCAAGAGTTGGGTGCGTCATTGGCGGGAATCGCGAGGATCGAAGATTTGAAAGCTTCCAAATCTTATAAGATCTATAGCAAAAAGCCGTTCTACGAAGAATACGGTCGTAAATCGCCTGATTACCACGAATTCAAGGGTGTGGAATGGCGCGAAGAGCACAAATCAGTGCTGGTGTGGGCTTTATCCCACCCAGCATCCGAGCCTGTACTCGATTGGTGGAGTATGAAGGTCCCGGGCTTTACTCCCGGCAATGGTGTGATGAGATTACAATCGAGAAAGCTCCGGATATGGATGGATGAAGAACTCGGAATCAAAGCCTTTTCGCTACCGTACCAGATCGAGTACGGCGGGGCTTTCCTTAAAGATTCCGCCCATCTGGCTGGCCTGGGGGTGATCGGCAAAAACAACCTTTTAGTCACGCCGGAGTTTGGAACGCGTGTCCGTCTTAGGGGCATGTTCATAGAAGCCGAGCTTGAGCCGACCGGTCCTATCGATTTCGATCCATGCAATGGCTGCGACATGCCCTGCCACAAAGCTTGCCCGAGAGGGGCGTTCCGAAGCGGGATCTTCGAGAGGGCGTTATGCAAGGACGAAAACGACGAGCGATATGCCAATCAGGAAATGCTCGATGGTTCGATCATGGGGATCGAGGAGGCCAGCTTAGTTATGAAGCCTTGCCGGTACTGCGAGTTCGCGTGTCCCGTTGCGCAGGGTGCCTCCCGCGTAGCTTAGGTGAATCATGCGGTATAGCCACCTTTAGCGTACCTCAGTTGCAGGGCTTTCTTGTTGATTTTACCGACGGTTGTCTCGTCGATGCCTGAGCTAGATGTGAACGAAAATGATGCGTGGGAATGGAAGAACAGGTTGCCTAAATAAGAAACGTGTTGATCCGTCTTGCCTAGTAAAAAAAAGATAAAGTAAAATGACTAATTTTGAAAATCTGAAGCTCAAACTAACTGAAGGGGAACAGAGTATTTTGGATGGGCAGCAAGGCCAAACCATGCAGCGCGTATTGAAAACACTCGTCCTTTACGGGGAAGCTTTGGGTGCTGAAAGGCTAGTTGAATTAAATGGCGATGGACACTTCGTCATCGCCTGGGCAACCCCTGGGATAGCACCCTCCTTCAAAATGCTCGACGAACTTATCGATGCAGGTCTGAAGACCAAGCTCCCATTCACACTCGATCCTTCTGCCCCGTTGGATTTTGAAAATTGGAGGTTGAGGCCTGAGCAGGAGCGGCTGCTTGAGGAGATGTATCGCGATCAAGGGCGCTACGACGAGAAAATGCTGCTATTAGGTCTTCGTGACCGGGACGCCTATAGCTGTAATCCTTTCGACCCAGAAGTAGGAAATCTTCCAGAGAAGGGTTCGATCCTGGCTTGGTCCGAATCCGCCTGTGCGATTTATGCCAATTCGGTGCTCGGCGCCAGGACAAATATAAATGGCGCAATTATTGATTTGCTGTCCTATATCGCTGGAAAGACGCCCCTTGCCGGTTTGTTGATGGACGAGGGGCGGCAGGCAGGCTGGTTGGTGGAAATTACGACAGACGAGTTACCTCTACCTCAATTACTTGGGGCAGCGATCGGGATGAAAGTTTTAGATGGCGTACCCTACATCGCCGGGCTGGATCGATTCTTAGGGAAGGGGCTATCTGACGGGACCAAGGATTACTTACGTGAAATGGGCGCAGCGTGCGCAACCTACAGTGCCGTGGGACTCTTCTATGTAGAAAACATTACCCCCGAAGCTGTCGAGCAGGGCCGCGACTTGCTCCTTCCAGAACACACCAGCTTCCAGATTGACGATAAGGTAATTCGAAAACTTGAGGGTACTTTGTCAGATGGGTGGCCGGATCGTGATGCAAAACCTGAAAAATGCTTCATTGGCTGTCCGCATTTGAGTTTACGACAGTTGAATTGGTGGTCAGAAAAGATCTTCAAAAGACTGGAATCACAAAACAGGAACCGTCTTGCTGTGAAAACCACCCTGTGCGCTGCTCCGGGGGTGATCGAGAAATACAGATTTGAACGGAAGACGTACGAGGGAATGTTGGGTGTTGGCGTCATGTTTAGCACTTCCTGCGCGGAAACGCTCTTTGAAGGGGGCGTGTGTAAAGGTGATGCAATTATTACTAACTCCAGCAAATTGAGGGCTTACTCAACAGCCAGGTTTTTTCCAGACGAAGAATTGGTGGGTATATTGGTTGATGGAGTGATCCCAGGTGGAGGTTAGGGGTGTGTCAGCCTTCAAAGGAAGGTCCATTCTCGCTGGAAATATGGAGGGAGTGGCTCTTGTCTCTCATAAGGGCTTCAACACCTATGCCAGTTTTTCGACCAGCATGTTGACGAACGCAAAAGTTGCAATTTGTTCTGATCGGAGCAATGAGGAGCTTCACGGGAAAGAATTAACAGGAAAAGTCCTTTGCATCCCTAAAACAATCGGTTCCACTTCGAGCGGTGCTGTGTGGGAACGGATCGTTCAATTGGGAATCGCTCCGAAGGCAGTATTGTTTTCGCAACAGATTGATTCTCTTGCAGCCGGAGGATTAATTATCGCGGATGTGTGGACAAAAATACGTATCATCGCCATCGACGGTTTGGGGCATCAATTCCTGGATCTCGTTCAAGATGGCGATCGAATCGAAATAGCGTTAGACGGGACTGTGCGCATCACTAAACATAGCGGATAGTTTCACGGGACCATGAATTGTCTCACTTCGGGGAGGGAAAGATGCCAGCAAAGGCTTCATCCAAAGGAAAAATTCGTGACACTGGATCTGCGGATTTGATAGAACGCGATCGAGCCGCTGTTGCCGGGACCATTTATCGCTACACCGATATCGCCTTCCAACGCGGTGAAGGTGTGTATCTCTACGATTTTGAGGGTCGCAAGTATCTGGACTTTGTCGCGGGCATCGCCACCATTAACGTAGGTCATTGTCACCCGTCGGTGGTGGAAGCAATCTCCGATCAAGCCGGGAAGCTCATCCATGGCGCAAGCCATGTGGGCTATATGGAGCCATATGTAGACATGCTTGAGGCGCTTAAAGCCGTCGCCCCGGGCGATCTTAAGAACGGGAAAGGCATCCTGATGAACAGCGGGTCCGAGGCCGTAGAAACAGGGATAAAACTGGCCCGCTACGTGACTAACCGCCCCATGATCATTGCCTTTACGGACAGCTTCCATGGTCGAACCATGGGCGCTCTATCGCTTACTGCCAGCAGCCCAATTTATCGGCATCGTCTTCCCAGCCTGCTCACAGGGGTGTATCACGTACCCTACCCCTATTGCTACCGCTGCCCCCTGAAGCACGAGTCACCGCAGACATGCAAACTTGCGTGCCTCAACTTAGTGGAGAAAGCTCTTGAGACAGTGGTCCCTCCCCAGGACTTGGCAGGCATCATCGTCGAACCCATTGCCGGTGAGGGGGGGTACATCGTGCCCCCCGACGGATTTTTAGATGGACTGCGGGAGATCTGCGATCGCCACGGAGCCTTACTCATCGCCGATGAAGTGCAAACTGGGTTGGGCCGTACCGGGAAAATGTTCGCTGTGGAGCATTGGGATGTGGTACCCGATATCATCTGCATGGCAAAAGCGCTGGGAGGTGGTTTACCTTTAGGCGCAATCTTAGCCAAGAAAGATCTGGTTGACGCTTGGCCTCCAGCTGCTCATGGCACCACCTTCGGCGGCAATCCCGTCGCCTGTCGGGCTGGATTAACTTCTTTGCGGATCATCCAAGAAGAGAATCTAATGGATCATGCAATTCAGGTAGGCGACCACATTCAAGACAGCTTCCGGGAAGCCCAGGGTGAGTTACCCATGATCGGTGATATCCGCGGGAAAGGGCTTATGGTGGCAGTGGAGCTGATCAACGCTGACGGTAGTCCTGCCACTGAGATTATCAAGGCGATTATCAAGGAGATTGGAGCTAAAGGGATTGTACTCACCAAATGTGGCGCCAGTGCTCTGCGATTAGCTCCTCCGCTCATCATCACTCAAGGTCAAGTCGACGAAGGTGTGAATATCATCCTTGAGTTGTTGCGAGAACATCAATGGTAGGTTGGCCGTTGTAAAACATGATCATGTGACAAAGATAGGGAGAGTCGTATGCAGAAGCAGATCTGGCGGGCGAATGTAGGTAATCAGGTTGTGAGCAGGGAACCGGTACCTGACAGTTGGATCCGTCTGGGAGGCCGGGGACTGATTCCGCGTATCTTGCTCGATGAAGGCGACCCAAGTGGAGATCCGTTGGGCTCTGGCAATAAATTGATCTTCACCCCGGGCCTGCTTGCCGGGCACATGGTTTCGTCGTGTGATCGGATATCCATCGGAGGTAAAAGCCCGTTAACTGGCGGTATTAAGGAGAGTAATGCAGGCGGCTCAACCGGATTAAAACTGGCGCGCCTCGGGATCCACGCTTTGATTGTTGAAGGGCAGCCGGAGCAGGGAAGCTGGTGGGTGCTGCGGTTGGATGCCGAAGGGGGCTCGTTCGAACCCGCGGATGAACTCCTCGGATTAGGTGTCTATGAAGCGAGCGAAAGGTTACTCGACAAGTACGGCCGACGTGTGGGAATCGCTTTGATTGGCCCCGGAGGTGAGCAGCAATTCCTGAGCGCTGGGATTCAGAATCTCGATAAGGATAATGCACCCTCGCGCATCAGCGCCCGTGGGGGGTTGGGGGCCGTGATGGGCAGTAAAGGTCTCAAGGCGATCATCATCGACGATGAAAATGGCGCCACGCCGCCATTAGCGGAAAAAGAGCTCTTTAAAGCAGCACAGAAAAAATACACGGACGCACTGCTGGAGCATCCGCAGATCGCTGTTTATTCCCAATATGGCACCGCCGGCATGGCATCACTGTGCGATGGGTTAGGCGCATTGCCAACGCGCGGTTTTTCCGCCGGCCATTTTGAGTCAGTGGAAAAGATCAGTGGTGAAGCGATGCACGACCTGCTGGTGAAGCGTGGGGGAGAAAGCAACACCACCCATGCCTGCATGTGTCATCCTCTGCTCGAATTGTTTTGCAGATGAAAACGGCAAAGCCATTGTTTCGCCCGTCGAATATGAAACGATTGGCTTGATTGGATCCAATTTGGGAATCGACAGCCTGGACAGTATCGCCCGGATCAATTGGGAATTGAATGATTTGGGATGTGACACGATTGAGATCGGCGCGGCGTTGGGGGTCGCAGCCGAGGCTGGCCTGATGACATTCGGCGATGCTGACAAAGCGCTGGAACTGATCGGTGAGATGCGATCAAGCACAGAGTTGGGGAGGCTGCTTGGAAGCGGAGCGGCCCGTACCGCCGAAAAGCTCGGCGTGTCACGCATACCAGCGGTCAAGAGACAGGCGTTGTCCGCTTATGACCCGCGGGCGATTAAGGGTACTGGCGTGACCTATGCCACCTCACCGCAGGGAGCGGACCACACCGCCGGGCTGACGATCCGCAAGAAGATCAACCATCTCAAGCCGGAAGGACAGGTCGATGTTTCGCGCGCAGGGCAGATCAGCATGGCGGGCTACGACACGCTCGGAATATGTCTTTTTGGAACCTTCGGCTTCGCTGAGGTCCCAGAAACCATTCCGGAACTGCTCAATAGTCGATATGGATGGGATGTGGGTGATGCAATTGTCGCTGATTTAGGCCGGGAAACGTTGACGCTCGAGAGGGAATTTAATAAGGTCGCGGGATTCACTAACCAGGATGATCGTTTACCAGATTGGCTAGGGACAGAGCCGCTGCCGCCGCACAACACTGTGTTCGATGTACCCGATGAAGAACTTGATGGGTTATTCAATTGGTAATACACAGCATTTTGCACTCTATCTACCGCAAGATGACTCCTGATGGTCCACAAAGCCACCTAAACCTCGAATGGGAGGAGGGAACCACCCTGGGCAGGGTGATAGAGCTTATGGGCTTTGCTGATCAGATTGATAACATGCTGGTGGTGGTCAATGGCCAAATCGCCGATCGAGGAGATATCCCCAAAGATGCCGATATCGTACGGACCATGCCGGCGATGGCTGGAGGCTAACTTGAATTAGAGAGGCTTGGCATCTTTGCTAGGCACTCAAAGAGGTCTCGAAACCATCCACAGCGTGGGCTCGTGATTTCACAACAATGCGGGAAACTTATTGACGAAGGGTTTACTTTGTGGTTTTAATCTAAACCCTTTGGGAGTTTTGATTCACTGGTTGGATGGAGATAGCGATCGAAATTATCAGAGACATACTTCCCCTTCTCGGTATTAAACAAAATGTGTCGACGCTGGGAACGAACTCGGTTCTTGACAGAGTCAATGTACTTTATTCTGTCAGAGTCGTTAGGCTTTGTGCTCCACGAACATGGATAACACTTATGGATTATCCTCCCCGAATCACATCCGTTTGAAGGCCGGATAATTCAGCTAGCGCAAGGTGGCAGCGAATCTTGTGGCCATCCGCACCATCAGGCACTCGCCATGGAGGTGTCTCTTGGGGGCAAGTATCGCCAATACAATATGGGCAGCGTCGTTGAAAGGCGCAGCCGCGAGCGGGTGGGGCTAGCTCAGGCGTATCGCTGGCAAGCAGTTTTGGTTCCGTATCTGGGTCTGGTTCAAGCACCGCTCCCAGCAGCGTTTCAGTATAGGGATGGTATGGCGGCGCGTAGATTTGATCAACCGTTCCCACTTCACACATTCGCCCCTGGTATAGAACCACGACCCGATCAGCTATAGCCCGCACGACTGCCAGATCATGGGCGATGAAAATATAGGTTGTATTGCGCTCACTTTGTAGGTCTGCCAGCAAGTCCAGCACCGCCGCCTGCACGGATACATCGAGGGAGGAGGTGACTTCGTCGCACAGCACCACGTCCGGTTCGGCAGCAAATGCCCGGGCAATGGCGACGCGCTGCTTCTCACCGCCTGACAATTGTGCAGGATATCGCAGTCGTAAGCGATCACTTAAGCGCACCCGCTTGAGCAGTTCGATTTGCCGCGCTCTGCGTTCATCGCGGGTCATACTAGGAAAGTACAATTTAAGCGGTTGATCCAGGATTTCGGCGACCATGTGACGGGGGTTGAGCGAAGCGTCTGGGTTCTGGAAGATCAGCTGAACATGTCGGCAGATATCCATCGGTCGATCATCAACATCAACCGTAAGGTCACAATCTTTAAACTGAATACGCCCACTTTTCGCCGGTAAAAGACCGGAAATTGTTCGAACAATGGTTGATTTACCGCTACCGCTCTCGCCTACCAAGGCTAAGGTCTCGCCCCGCTTAACCGAAAGGGTTAGTTCAGATACCGTCGCTGGCGGTTCAGGGGCGCGACGTAAGCGTTCAAAAAAGCCTGGGCGATAATAGGTAATCTCCACGTCCGACATTTCAATAGCTGGTTCGTCTTGTATTGTTTGCTTAATAGTATGGAAAACTTCTTTTAATTCACTTGAGAAATCAGTCGCGATAACCTTTTCCCAGTGATGACAACGCACCAGATGTTGAGTTTGCTGTAAGGCATTCAACTTCGGTGCTTCGCTAGTGCAGATGTCGGTAGCAAATGAGCAGCGTGGTGCAAACGAACAGCCGGGCAATGTGCCCGGAATCGGAGGTTGACCGGGCATAGATTTGGGTATCCCGATCAAAGTGAGCCGGGGAATTGATGACTGCAGACCGCGTGTGTACGGGTGGGCGGGCGATCTGAATATTTCAGCCGTGGGTGCATCTTCCGCGATTTCACCAGCATACATGATAGCAACACGGTCGCTCACCCGGGCGATCACACCCAGATCATGACTGATATACATCATCGCCGTACCCGACTCATGCACAATTTCCCGCAGCAACTCGAGAATATGTGCCTGTGTAGTCACATCAAGTCCTGTGGTTGGTTCATCCAGAACAAGCATTTCGGGCATACATGCCAGTGCCATGGCCACAACAACTCGCTGCTGCTGCCCACCCGATAATTCATGCGGGTAGCGAGCTGCCATCACATCGGGTTGGGGCAGATGAACCCTGCCTAGAAGCTCAATCATGCGCGCGTTCGCAGCGTCACCCCGGAGTTTCGCATGTAACTCAATCGCTTCAAGAATTTGATTCCCAATCCGTAATGTTGGCGTCAAGGCTTCGCCGGCATTTTGAGGGATGAGCGCGATTTGCTTTCCACGTATGGATTCTAATTGCCGAGTTGTCAGGCCAAACATCTCCTGGCCTGCAAAACGTACTCGCCCCCCCAGCAGCCGGCTGCCAGAGCGCAGATACCCCATCATTGCCTGGCCGAGTGTACTCTTGCCACAGCCAGATTCGCCGACCAACCCCAGTGTCTCACCAGGTTTGATTTGGATGGATACATTTCGTAATACATGGACCAGGGTGCCCCGTTTGGTAGTATAGCCAATGGTCAAATCATCAATATCAACTAAATACTCACTCATACGGGTGCCCCCTGGCTGCGGTCCAAGCCAAGTGCTTTTGCTAGAGCATCTGCAAAAAGATTGATCCCAACAATAAGTGAACTCAACATCAATACCGGGCCAAATACAGCCCAGGGTTGGACGGCGAGTATTTCTCGATTTTTCGCAATCATGAAGCCCCAATCCGGCGTGGGGGGGGTAACACCAAATCCCAGAAAAGAGAGCGAGGTGAAGCCCAGAAGCATCCAGGACCAGTTCATCGCTCCATCTACTAACAGCACGTCAAGAACGTTGGGAAGTAATTCGCGTAGCACAATCACACCCTTCCGCTCGCCTCGAGCCCGAGCCGCCAGCACAAATTCACGCGTTACATAGTCAAGCGTCGCGGCTCGCGCGACTCGAATTGTCAGTATCCCATAGGTGAAACCAAAGGTTAAAGTTTGTACCCACATTTCTGTACCAAGCGCGCTGATGATGAGAAGTAAAATTAGAAGCCAGGGGATCGAGAGCAAGGCATCAACGAGGCGCATAATGATTTCATCGGCACGTCCACCGAGAAAGCCGAGTAAAATGCCGGCAAATCCACCCCAGGCAACAGCAAGGAATGTGCTCAAAATGGTGACAACAATGGTCACACGTCCCCCCAACATGGAACGTGAAAAAACATCGCGACCCAGCTTGTCTGTACCCAAGAGATAGTCGGCTGAGGGGTCTTCAGTCCGTATCTCTGCGTTCATTAATAATGGGTCTCTAGGGATAAGAACTGGGGAGGCGAGGGCTAAAAGCAAATGAAAAATGATGAGGAATAGCCCGACCATGCCTGCCCAGGATCGCCGCAAGTTATCCCATGTTTCCGCTAATGGGCTGCGGCGCCTGATTGTTGTTAATTGTCCTGCAGAGGGTGTTGCAGTCGTCATTTTTTTCCTCCGGTTTCAACAAAATGTGACCGATTATTCCCAATTTATTGAACACTGTTACCTATTGTCTTGCTAATGTGCTCGTGCCGTCCGCAAACGGGGATTGAGTACGAGGGATAGCAAGTCAGCAATCAAATTGACAGCAATGACGACGCAAGCGAGGACAATGCCAATGCCTTGAACCAAAGCGAAGTCTCTGTCAGCGATGGCATTAATCATGAGTTTACCAATGCCCGGGTAGTTGAAAACCGTCTCGATGATGGCAACGCCACCAATCAGCCAGGTGATGGTAAGGGCGATGATATTAATCGTTGGCAGCATGGCATTGGGCAAGGCGTGTTTGAACACGATCTTCAAAGCGGGTACGCCTTTCAACCGGGCCATTTGAACATAGTCACTCACCATCACATCAATCATATTGGTGCGGACCAACCGTAAAATATGGGCGACCATGATGATCGTGAGGGTAATGATGGGCAAGACGGTGTTGGGTAATAACTCACTGACAGGGGCATCTGTGGCGATGAGCGTAATCGCCGGAAACCATTCCAGGCGAAGGGCGAAGATAAATATCAAGATGGTCGCCGTGACAAATCCTGGCAGGGTCATGCCAATAATCGCTATCAAGGAAATGATGGTATCTGGCCATTTTTCACGCGTAAGCCCTGCGATGACTCCTAGCACGACTGCCAGTGGGATGCCGACAAGTGAAGCCACCACAGACAATACGACTGTGTTGCGCAACCGATACCCGATCATATCGGAAACGGCTTGGCGGCGTGCATAAGACATCCCAAGATCTCCCCTCAGGGCATCTCCCAACCAATTAAGATATCGTTCGTATGCCGGGTCATTAAGACCAAATTCCTCGCGTAGGGCTTTTAAACTTTCGGGCGTCTCTCTTTGGCCAAGATAGGCAGTCGCCATGTCTCCCGGTAAAACTTCAATGCCGATGAAGATAATGAGCGAGATTATGAAGAGAGTTACCAAAGCCAGGAATAATCTTCGGATAATGAGCAAAATCATCTTTTTCTCCTAGACCCCGGGTACGGCGGTTCCCATTTTGCTTGAAGAACTTTGGATATCTCTTTTCGAATACTGAAAGAGGTTTTATTACCTTCACAAAGTTGGTGAAGGGATCAAGGATCTGTCGAAAAGCGTACTAAATAGTTGCCTCAAGAATGGCTTTAGGACAGGCGATCTCTTTCAACATGATCCGTGAAGTCAATAATTATTAAACCCAGAAAATCCTATTGATCAACTAATAAATATCATATGCTTCGATTGACATGAAGACAACATCATTATATGATTATACACGACGGGACCGGTAACGGGAACGGCCCCTCATCCAAAAACTGCAAAAATTAGAAGATACGAACCGTGGCAAAAACTCAGCGAATTACTATTAAAGAGATTGCGGAAGAAGCTGGCGTTTCCAAGCAGACTGTCTCCCGTGTGCTTAACGATCGCCCCGACGTATCGCCCGAGACCCGTGCTCGTATAAAATTGATCATTGACTCCCGAGGATATCAACCGAGCGAGTTAGCTCTCGGCCTCGTTCGTGGCCGAACATCGACAATAGGCGTCGTCAGCTCTGACCTCCAGTTTTCCGGACCCTTCCAAACATTAGCCGGTATCCAAGAACAAGCGAACCTGCTGGGCTACTCAATATCATTGAGTTTGCTCCGTAATTCGACGGATCAAAATGCTGAAGCCATCTTCCGCAAGATGAATAACCAGCGTGTTGCTGGCATCGTTTGGGCTCCAGTTTCCAAAGTTGGTAATACACGAAATCGAATACTGGACGAATTAGTAAACTCAGAAATCCCAATAGTCGCCAGAGGTCGTCCATATCCTGGCTTGACCGTCATCGACACCGATAACTATTCCACAGGAAAAATTGCAGCAACACATCTCATTGAGCAAGGGTACTCGACGATTGGCATCATCACCGGCCCACTAGAGGATTGGAGTGCCGACCAGCGACTGAAGGGCTGGCAAGATACCCTTAAATCGGCAGACATGCCGCATGGAAAGAACGTTAGGGTCGAAGGAGACTGGACAGCCGCGAGTGGCGCAGAGGGTCTCGAGAAATTACTCCGACAAGAGCCGAGGATAGATGCTGTATTTGTTTCCAACGATCAAATGGCGTTGGGAGCCCTGTCGACTGCCCATAATCTCGGAAAGCGCGTGCCACATGATATAGGGATTGTTGGCTGCGATGATATTCCCGAGGCCAAGTTCTATACCCCATCTCTTACCACCATTCGGCTAGACCTGATCCAAGCTGGTCGCCTGCTTGTAGAGGAATTAGATTGTATTATTCGAGCTCAAAGTCTCGATGAAATCTGTGACCCGCAAACTGTGGTTGTTCCGCCGCAACTGCAAGTACGCGAGAGTTCAGTTGTGAATACGACACTCGAGATAGAAGCGAGGAGTAGGTTGTAACCCTCTAGAACACTTCACATTGGGTCACACCAGTCGCTTATTCTAGGAAAGGAGGATTTTGCATAGATCAAAGACTACCTGTCGATTAATAATTGACGACGATTCCGAGATGTAAAGATCCATGCTATAACTAAAAACAACGCTTACTAAGGAGGAGTAGAAATGCACCATAAGAAACTAGTATGGCTAATGACCATCTTATTGGTCTTGGCTTTGGCTTTGACTGCATGCGGCCCATCGGCAACTGATGAACCAGTCGTCGAAGAGCCAGTAGTCGAAGAACCGGTGGTCGAAGAGCCGGTGGTCGAAGAACCCCCGGCGGAAACGCGCGGTACCCTCCGCTACAACACGGGCCTTGCCTATGGTGGTCTCGAGAATCTGAACTCTGTGGATCCGAACCGCTTCTGGCCGCCTATTTCGCTACTATTCGATCGCCTCGCTACACCGGCAGACGATGAATTGCGGCCAACCCCCTCATTGGCAACTAAATGGGAAAGCAATGCGACGGGTGAGGTGTGGACATTCTCCTTGCGTGACGATGTCTACTTCCATGATGGGACACAACTCACTTCTGCCGATGTGGTTTACTCAGTTGACCACTGGTTAAATGCAGCCGATTCCGTAATTGCTGGCTCATTTGGTGTAGTTGACAGTGTTGATGCGCCAGATGATTTCACCGTGGTGTTCAATCTCTCACAGCCGGTGGTTGACTTCCCCTTGATCGTCATGGACTACCGTGCACGCGTTCTAAAGGTAGGTAGTTTCCCGGATGTCCTGGAGACAGGCATGGGTTCCGGCCCCTTCAAACTAGAGACCCTGGACGTTGAAGGCATCACAGTCCTGGTCGCGAATGATGAGTACTGGGATGGCCCTCCTGGAGTTGCAGCAATTGAAGTTTATACAATAGCTGACACCGAGGCTGCCATTCAAGCAACTCGAGCTGGTCAGATCGATTTCAGTATTGACCTGATATCTGACCATATTCAGTTGTTCGAAGACACCGAAGATTTTGTGATTGACATCATTTCCACGGGCAACTGGTCAGGTTTTGTGATGCGCACCGATATTCCACCCTTTGATAATGTGGATCTACGCCATGCTATGCACGATGTTGTAAACCGCCAGGAAATGCTCGATCTAGCGCTAGGCGGAATTGGCGAGGTCTCTTGTGATCTGGGTATCACGCCCGGAGATCCCTACTTGATCCCGGAATGTCTGTACGGACAGGACTATGAGGCTGCCGCGGCGAATCTAGCTCTTGCGGGATACGCAGATGGTTTTGAGATCGATCTGTGGACCGCTGATGTCTGCGGAGACTGGGTCGCGCTGACGGAGATTTTCCAACAGCAAGCTGCTTTAGCTGGCATCACCGTCAATATCAAAAATACCTCTTCCGATGGCTTCTGGACAGAAGCGTGGATGGTAGAACCATTTGTGATGACTTGCTGGAATGAAAGAACGACTGATCAGTTTTTGAATGAGATCTATCGTGGCGGTGGCTCCTGGAATGAATCCTTCTGGAACGTTCCTGAGTTTGATGCCCTGCTCGATGCAGCCCGGGCTGAAATGGATTTTGATAAGCGCAAAGAGTACTACCAAGAGGCCCAGACCATGCTTCACCTGGATGGCGGCACGATCATCCCCTATTACTCAGGAATGATTCGCGCATCGAAGGTTTGTGTCGAGAATTTCCCAGAAATTGGCTTGTTCTTCGCTGATTGGAACCATATAACCAAACCTGCAACCTGTGACTGATTTCTAGTCGGCGAACCAAAGAGCAGGAGGTAAACGCACCTGACTTCTGCCCCAATGTTACGAGAGACTGGAGTACACCTGAGAAAAATTCCCGGTGTACTCCGTCTTATTGGGGGCAGAAAAGGAGGTGAGGAATCCGATAAGTGAGACGACCCTTCGCTGTCATGTGTAATATTCAAATAGATCTGTTGGGTCCATAAAACTGGTAGCTGATTTCACCGATTGTTCCTCTTCAACGTCTGCTACTATAATCTTCACGGCTTAGATTCAAAAACTCGTTGAACTAGGATGTTGGTGGTGGAACACGTGTTTTGGAGTTTTGAATCATCGGTTTTTTCTTGATCATTCGTTGCGTTTAACCCTTGCTGCATGATTGCCACGATTATTCTGGTTTAGAAATCAACGCTTCCGCGTTGTTTTGGACATCGTATGAATGCTACGGAGGTTTGGATGAGGATCCACCCAGCAGAAAAACTTGGCTTCTCAGCTGAACGATTGTCACGCATTGGCGTGAAGATGCAACAATATGTTGACGAGCGAAAAATCGCCGGCAGCATCAATCTAGTGGCGCGACGGGGCCAGATTGTTTATCTAGAGAAATTTGGTTATCAGGATGTTGCAAGCAAGACGCCTATGGCGCTTGACACGATCTTCCGTATGTACTCGATGACCAAGCCGGTGACCTCGCTCGCCTTCATGATGCTGTATGAGCAGGGTGAGTTTCAGCTAACCGATCCGCTTTCCAAATTCATCCCTGAGTTTGCCAATCCAAGGGTGATCGCCCCTCATGGCAGGCTGGTTCCAGCGAAACGGGAGATCACCTTGCACCATTTACTCAACCACACCGCAGGCTTTGCGTACGGTGATGAAGAAGACCTCGTCATAGATATGTTGTATCGTGCTGCCGATGTCGTCAATTACGAGAGAAGCCTTGAGGAATTTGTCTCTGTTCTGACAGGATTACCCCTCATGTACCATCCCGGGGATAGTTACCACTACGGCCTGTCGACGGATGTACTTGGACGGGTGGTCGAAATCGTCAGCGATATGCCTCTAGCTACATATTTCGACAAATTTATTTTCAAACCGCTGGGCTTGGAGGACACTAGTTTCTGGGTCCCTAAAGAAAAGCATGCGCGCTTTGCCACTCTTTATGGCATAAAAGATGAGGATAAGTTTGCCGTGTTAGATAAACCCGATGGGGAATACGGCAAACCGGTCACAATGTTCTCTGGGGGGCATGGGCTGGTTTCGACGACACTGGAGTATTTCAAGATCGCTCAATTATTTGCCAACGGCGGCGATTTGGATGGCGTACGCTTACTCGGTCCGAAGACGGTCGAATTGATGACGATGAATCATCTTGGACCGGCCCTGTTGCCTTTTTTGTTTGGCGGTGAACCCTGGTTGGGTTTTGGGTTTGGTCTGGGTTTTAGTGTCATCATTAACCCTGCCCTTGCCGAGCCGCGTGGATCCTTGGGGAGTTATGGGTGGGGCGGATATGCCAACACCCACTTCTGGATCGATCCTGTGGAGGAGATCTTAGGGTTGCTCATGATGCAGTACCTTCCTAGCAGGACTTACCCGGTGACGGACGATTTCCATACACTTGTCTATCAGGCACTTATCGAATAGCTCCTTCAGCACGTTGAGCAAAGACCACGAAAACGGGTTGGTTGCAGCCACAGTGATGATAAGTTCTCCAGTTTTTGCTTGGCTGAATGTGGCCGCCCGCCAAGTGGGTCAATAATCCTTGGAGCTTTTTTAAGAAGATGACGTTTGCCATCAACCGATCAAATCGAATTCTGGGCCTCTATCACACCTTGGTCTTGTAACTGTTCGATTTCACGATCTCCGTATCCCAGCAAATCCTTGAGAATTTTTTGGGTATGTTCTCCCAGCTGTGGTGCTGGTTCAGCAGGGATCTCGGGGGCCGATGAGAGGTGGAGAGGACTGCGGGCATACTTGCGTGGCCCAGCAACCGGATCATCCACCGACACTAACATGTTGCGTGCAGCGAAATGGGGGTCATCGAAAACATCCTCGGCGGTGTAGACGGGGCCAGAGGGCACTCCCTGCTCTTCCAATAGTGCTACTGCTTGGATGCGGGTTTTATCAGCGAGCCAGTCCTCGATTATCTTCCGGATAAAATCAGCGTTGGTTGCTCGAGCCGTTCCATTTTCTGTGCGAGTATCGTCCTTCAAATCTTCGCGCCCAATTGCCTGACACAATCGTCCCCATTGGATATCATCGGGAATATTCAAGGCCAGATAACCGTCCTGGCATTCAAATGCACCACGTGGGTAGAGATGCTTCATCTGACCTCGTGAGGGCGATTCGCCTGTGAACGAATAAAGCGCCACCATGCGCTCGTTAAGAGCCAGCATATTGTCCAGCATAGCGCTATCTACAAATTGACCTTCTCCAGTTTGTACGCGCATAAAGAGAGCCAGCATCACTCCATAGGCGGTGACCATCCCTGTATAGACGTCGGCCATGCCATAGATAGTCCATGAAGGGGGCTTGTCAGCGAACCCGACCAGGTTCATCACGCCACTCATTGCCTCAGCCACAATGTCAAAGGCAGGGCGTTGAGCATATGAGCTGGTATGCCCCTTTAAGCGCCCAAACCCTGAGATCGCCGCATAAATCAGACGTGGATTAATACCTTTAAGTTGGTTATAACCAAGCTGTAATTTATCCATAGCACCCGGACGGAGATTCTCAACCACCACGTCAGACTCTTTTACCAGATCTCGTAAGATTTTTTTACCCGCTTCTGCCCGCAAGTTGAGCGCCAAACTCTTCTTGTTGCGGTTGTAGCTAATAAAGCCACCTGCCACGCGCTGGCCCTGCTCACCGGTTATGAAGGGAGGAATAGCTCTACGGGGGTCCCCCCGACCTGGACGCTCGATTTTGATGACTTCAGCCCCCGCATCAGCCAAGAGCATTGTGCAATAAGGAGCACTCATATACTGCTCTAGGCCAATGACGCGAATACCTGTGAGTGGACGTAAGATCATTTTTTACATCTCCTCTGAGTCAAACCATTCAACGATGGTAGTAACACCCATGCCTACTCCCACGCATAAAGTGGCCAATCCATAATACGGGTGGTCTTCCTGAGGGGCACGCCTCTTCATCTCATGTAAAAGAGTTGAGAGAATGCGAGCGCCAGAACACCCAGTCGGATGACCGAGGGATATGGCGCCACCATTTACGTTTGTGATTTCATGACGCAAGCCCAGCTTGCGCATCGCCCCGACAGCTTGGGCAGCGAAGGCTTCGTTCAATTCAATGAGACCGATATCATCTATGTCAAGCCCGCTACGCTTGAGTAGTTTTTGAGTTGCCGGAACTGGGCCGTAGCCCATCACACTAGGATCCACACCTGCTACGGCTGATCCCACCCAGCGCGCCATGGGCTTCAGCCCGAGTTCTTTAGCTTTGTCAGCGCTCATTAACAGTAAAGCAGCTGCGCCATCATTGATGCCACTGGAGTTGCCTGCGGTTACTGTTCCCCCTTCGCGAAAAATGGGTCTCAATCGGGCAAGTTGCTCCTCACTGGTGTCAAGTACATATCCACCATCTACGATCTTATAGCGGGGATGTTCATCAGTGTCCACTATCTGGGGCGGACCTTTTCGCTGTGGGACTTCGATTGGCACGATTTCGTCTTTGAACTTACCGGCGTCTATTGCAGCTACAGCTCGTTGGTGGCTTTCGAAGGCAAAGGCATCTTGTTCTTCGCGAGTGATTTGCAGATCATCGGCAATGTTCTCAGCAGTTTGACCCAAGCTGACGATGGGATACATAGAATCAAGACTGGGATTGTTGTAGCGCCAACCAACGGTCGTATCCCAGATCTTTGGGTGCCCCACGGGTTGTGGCCGTTCCGGTTTGGGCATTGACCAGGGAGCTCTACTCATACTCTCCACCCCGGCCCCGATGAATACGTCGGCCTCTCCAGCGATAATAGATTTTGCAGCTTGATTGACCGCTTCTAAACCCGATGAGCAATTTCGATTGACGGTAACCCCGCTCACCTCGACAGGGAAACCGGCTAGAAGAGCAGCCATCCGAGCTACATCCCGGTTGTCTTCGCCAGCCTGGTTCCCGCACCCCGCATACACATCTTCAATCAGGGCCGGGTCTATTCCAACCCGATCTACCAGCGCCTTGAGAACAGCAGCCAGCAAATCATCAGGTCGTACACTCGACAGCCCACCGTTGTGCTTGCCAACAGGTGATCTTACTGCGTCAATAATAACGACTTCATTTCGTTGCATGCTGTAGAAACTCCTCTTGACTGTGAAAGCCACATTTCCGGATGCCCAGCTCGTCGATCGCTATAGAAAACCGTGGTCATCCAGCAATTTCACTAATTCGATAAGGGTCTCGTCTCGACGCTGAATGACCTTCTTCACCCGGCCTGGAGACCAGTCGAAAAACCCTTTTCCAGCCTTGGCTCCCAGCTCCCCTTTCTCGACCATTTCACGGATTAACATAAGTGGTTCAGTAGACCGGTCTAGCTCTGGAAGCAAATATTTTTGAATCGCCTGTGTGAGATCTAGGCCACCCAGGTCGACTGTCTCTAATGGACCAACTACGGGCAACCGTAAGCCGAAACTCAACTTGGCAATGAGATCAACATCCTCTGGGCTGGCAATACCTTGAGCTACGATAGCTATTGCTTCCCGGCGTAAAGCATGTTGCAGGCGATTGCCGACGAAACCGGGAACGTCATTGTTTACCATCGCTGGATATTTTCCAACAGTTTTAAGTAGCTGAAAGGTTGCTTCGACAACATCAGGAGAGGTGGCATCCCCAGGCATCACTTCCACGACTGGGATTATATAAGGCGGATTCCAGTAGTGGGTTACCAGGAAACGCTCAGGTTGATCAAGCGCGACTGCCATGTCGCGGACACAATAACTGGATGTGGTACTGGTGATGATGGTATGGGCCGGGCAGTTCCGCTCTAGCTCGCGAAGCAACTTAAGTTTAACGTCAAGATCCTCTACAACCGCTTCGATGATGAAATCTGCTTGGGATGTGGATTTGGCCAAGTCGGTCGTGAGAGCGATCCGGGCTGGTACCGCTGCAGCTTCATCTTCGCTGATTGAGTTGTACTTAACACACGTCTCTAGATTTTCCCGTATTCGCGGGATTGCTTTTTGTAAAATTTCCGGGGAAACATCCGTTAGAGTGACCTGTAAACCGGCCAAGGCAAACACCTGAGCTATTCCATGTCCCATTGTGCCGGCGCCAACGACAGTAACATCATTGATTTTCATTGGATCCTCTTCCTAGAAAACCTACTTCGAGTATTACTACCATGATTGGGTGAAACGTTCTCACAGCTTCGATAATATTGGATTGGTTAGTTCGCCGGGAGAAATCTCGACGATGTTGATCCGGTGTGGAGGATGGTTGGGATAGCTTGAGAAGCAACGTTGAGGAGCGATAGCAGCAGTCTGAATTTTACTACTCGAACATGTTAAAGAGCTGCTCGAAATCAATGCATGGCGAGGGGCAGTTGGATCGATCGCTTGGAAGCCTCCCATTATAGGTTCATAGCTATCGTATGCTGCTTCCTGATCTTTTACCAAGTCAGGTACTGCTAATTCCACCTCGGTGCAGATCTCTAAATGCTTGAGCCCGATTGCCACCAACTCCGTCTCCAGCAGTTCACTCTCCAGGAGGAAGTTTGCGAATATGTGAGCGTGTTTATTCCCAGAAGCCGCAAACAATAAGCTCTGGTTCAACAATCGCATCCGACGGCAGTGTGGCGCAAATGCTGCCTCCGCCTTGGCGTCTGTGAACTCGACGCTATGAGGACTATTAGTCCGGTAAGGATTTGGGAAGGAGAGGGATCCGTCCGTTGCAGGAATCTGATTCATACGGATCCTTTACCAGGAGGAATTAAAAGAATGTACCCGGGCCTAGTGATATTCTCAGACCGGGAAGACCGAGAATCATTCATTGGAACTCGCCCCTGTCAATTTTTTGGCTACTATCCGGGGCATAAAATTGGTGGATAGAATCACAAACGTTCAATGGAGTGATCAGATTTGTCAATTAAAAAGTAATATTCAAGCTACTTTCTGTTTTACGCTTCAGCATTTAGTGCTTCGTCATTGTCCGCCTTATCAACGATGCGGCGCAACTCTTTACTCACACTCTCATCGATTGGCTTAGGCCAATGGTTGTCAAGAATCCATTTACTGGCTTCACGGGCGACTCCGACCGGATCACGCCATTTGCGACCCTCTTCCTTTCCATCTTCATAGAGGATGGAATCCCCTCGCCACATCTTCCGGTAAGCCTTGGCAGTTTCCCTGTGACCGAGGTAAGCGCCGTGTTGGCCGATTTCCTGGATCATGTCGAATGAAAGCGTCTGCGGGTTAACTTCAATACCATCCGTGATTTTGTCGATCACTTGCAATATCTCGCGGTCAAAAAGAATTCGAGGGTGATCGAGCAGGCTGACGGCTTCGTACATCCCGCTGGGACCGAAGGACATGTCGGCGCCGGCCATAACGGCTAGAAAATGTGAATGCAGATTTTCATAGCCGACTTGCCAGTTGCCCAATTCGGATTGGCTGCCCCCGAAGGAGTGGCATGCGTTCACCGGAATGCCGTTCGAATGTGACATCTGAACCCCCCCGACGTTGGTGATCTGTGCGGTGCCCGATCCCATGAAATAATTTCCTGTGCGGGGGTCGATAATCCCCGGGTTGACGGAGATGTAGTTTCCCACACCGGGATTGATAATTTGGGTGAGCATTATTCCGCTCAGGGTTTCAGCCATTGCAAGTGTGAGGGCGCCAGCGGGGTACGGAGGAGCTGTGAGGCCCAGCGTAGGCATCGACATAAACCCGACGGGGATGCCGTATTCAGCGAAGAGCATGGCGGCTTCAATACCGCCCTTGTCCTGAGCTAAGGGGGCAATGCAGCAGAGCAACAGCGAGAAGATTGGTCGTTCACGCAGGTTTTCTTCGCTGCCGGCGACGGCGATAGCCATCTCTACCGCGTAGCGGGCAGAGATTTCATTCATGACCGACTCGGATTCGACATGTTTCTCGGTGTTGTTGAAGCAGGCTTCCAGGCCGTGCAGCGGGGATGTCTCACCTTTGTCGCTGGCGCTGACCGAAGGCCAGACGAGCGAGATGATTGGTAAGTAGTCGGCGATCCGGGCGTGGTTGGCGATGTCTTGCTTCACAGACAGGCGGCGTTCACCGGTTTCAGAGTCGACGATCTTGGGCGCTTCGCCGCTACAATAGAAATAGGTACCCTCATCGCTGCCAAGATGCACATCGAGTTCAGGTCTCAAGCCTGCAAGCGTGTATTTACGCGGTGAGGTTTTGATGTAATTGTCGAGCATGTCAGCGGGGATCTTAACCAACTGAGTCTCGAAATCGACCTTCGCACCGACCTCGGCAAAGATCTTGAGCGCTTTTTCCGACGGAAATATCACCCCCACTTCTTCGAGCACGGTGCGTGTGTTTTGGTTGATCTGGGCGATTTCCTGGTCATCTAGGATGCTGATCTTTAATTTGGATTTTAGCGGTTGAATACTGGCTTTGCGTTCTTCAAGCTTGATCATTTCTGAATTCTCCGTTACTGCAGATGGCTCGGTCGCAGTTAATTACATTTTTAGCTAGAGGCCCATCAGTTTCTTGGCGACGGCAACTGATGAAACCGCGTCCTCACCGTAGGCATCGGCACCGATCTGATCGGCCCATGCTTGATTAACCGGTGCGCCACCAACCATCACCTTGACTTTATCACTCAGTCCAGCTTTATCAAGCGCTTCAACGATCTGCTCCTGCACAACCATCGTGGTGGTGAGCAGCGCTGAGGCACCCACAATGTCGGCATCCGCCTCGATCGCTGCATTTATAAAATCAGCAGGAGATTTATCGATCCCGATATCGATAACCTGGAAACCGCTGGTGCTCAGGAGGATGGCAACGAGATTCTTTCCAATTTCATGTAAGTCACCCTTAACCGTCCCGATTACAACTTTGCCAAGCACCTCACGCTCCTGGTTTTCGAGCAAAGCTGGCTCAAGGACCTCCATCGCTTTTTTCATTGTCTCGCCACTGATCATCAGCTCAGGTAGGTAGTACTCACCGCTTGCGAATAACTCTCCGACGCGATTCATACCCTCGGTGAGGCCATTGTTGATGCAGGCCATCGGGTCCAAACCGGCTGCAAGTGCAGCTTTTGCAGTCTCGATGGCGATCTCGTCCTCACCATCGATTACGGCCTGGGCCAGTTTGTCATAAAATTCTTGTTCTGTCATGTTAATTGCCTCCTGAAGGTTGAACGGTATGAGTGATGATAGCAACCCAGATGTAGCTTCGTGCAGTTTAGCAGACTGTGGCTGGTCATGATTTAGCTTTCCAGCTCTTCCCAATCCAAATCCACAAGTTGCTCACCACTTGGTGGGAGAGCCTCACCCCAGCGATAAGACATCTTGTGCATTTTAAGGATCATGAACGTTTCGGAGGATTCGATGTGTTCTAGTTTCCCAAGTTTGTTCTCAAGGAAATCTACGAGATGCTCTTTATCTTTGCAGTAAATGGCTACAAACAGGTTGTAACTACCCGAGGCCATGAACATGTAGCTGACCTCCTGGAATTTGCCGATTTCTTGCGCGACCTTATCAGTCTCCCCTGCCTTGACGACCAGGCCGATCATGGCAGGTGCTTCTAGATTGACGTACCGTGGATCGGCAATCCCGACGATCTGCAGCATCTTGCTTTCCAGAAGCCGTTTTACACGGCTTCGGACGGTCGCCTCTGAGATGCCCAACTCATGGGCGATATCGGTATAAGCCATGCGGCCGTTGTATTGCAGATAGGAGATTATTGCGCGGTCAGTCGCGTCAGCGGTTTTAATTTGAAACCCCTTCGATTATTAACTTACCCAACTCAAAGTTATGCGAATTTCGTGGAAATGTCAAATAGAGAAACGTATATCGTAAAAAAATTGCATGATATATACGATATTCGTGAGCGGGCAACGTATCAATAAGTGGTGGAAAAGTAGGTTGGAACAATCGTCATCGTGAGTATCCTTGAGCATTCTTACAAATCACAAAAGGAGCACAACGATGACCAAATCAACCCTGGCTTGACCGCTAGGACAGGCTATCCGCGCCGACGCTGGTCAACTGGGCACCCTGGCCGTCCCCCCTGGACGGACAGTTCCAGGGAAGCCTTCTCTGCCGGCTTCGTAGCCCGTGCAGTCTCAGGAAAGTGCAGCTCAGTGCCCGGTAATTCTCCGGGAGAATGAAGCGTCGTTCAGCGGATCGGATCTCCCGCTCCAATTCCATGGTGTCACTGGTTGTAGCAGAAGGCTAATGGCATGCCGACGGATTACACTCGACACCAACCGTGCATCGACGCAGGAACAGGATAATGGAGAATGCGTATCTGTTGGTGTGGGGAGTGTGAGGTAGCTAAGTGACGCTGCATCAACGCTGACTCCTACGCGGAGCTACAAGCCCTGTGGGGAAATCATGAACTCGGTTAATTCAGCGTTTGTTTATAGTCTGGCATTGCTGCTTATTGCCTGATGTTGACTGGTATTGAATAATCGATTTTCCGGATCACCAAACCCTAATCTGCGTTTGAAATCCAGAACCCTTTGCCGGAATCGAAAAAAGCGGATAAGGGGCAACCTCCTTTCCGGAGACCCTTTACCCTCTCTTTTTCAGAGACCCTTGTTCAGGAGGCGACGGCGGGATTCGAACCCGCGCATAAGGGTTTTGCAGGTCCTCGTCGAGTGCATTTAGGACCCTATGCCGTAATCGCCTCAAACCCGGTGAAGGGTTTCCATTCTGCCTGTATCGAAAAAAGCCAAGACCCTTTGCCGTCCTTGTTTCTCCCAGGCAACAAACTGACGAACCGAATTATTGATTGGTGTACATGATACACAGGTTCGCTCCCTAAGGCAAATTCCATGGATCGGAGGCTTATTAAGCCAATTGATAATCATGAGCTATTGATGGACTACTATGCCGATGGCTTTTGAGTGGATCACGGGATGCGAGGTGTATCTAGCTCATCCTACGGAGAGGTACATGGCCTGCGATCATGAGAAGTTCATCCGTATCATCGATGTTCAAACCCAATCCGATTGACACCCTTATCAATATATTTCTGCCTGGTCGTATGGAAACGTTGTTTTCCAATTTATTTAGGTAGCCGCCGTCAACGTCTGATAGTTCGCTCAATTGGTGGAAGGTAAAATTCCGTTCGGCCCGCCAGTACTTCAATAGTTCTGCAATAACCATACGATGAGTTCTCCTTGCTGATGTTGACAAAAGCTTTGGGCTCCTCCTTGATCAATGTCATCATGGCATCGAAATCTTTCGTCGTCGTTTCCTTCGTACTATATCTTATCTTCGCATCTCTGTACGTGACTTGATCGTCGTTTCATCGTTATATTGCCATTACAACCCAATGTCGCATTCCTCAAATGATCGTTCTGTAGCACGTCTAACGCTTCGCACGATATTCGACAGCCGGTATTTATAAAAAACTTTTAGAACTAGAAAAATTGCACGAGGGACCGTCAGGCTCATAACCTGAAGGTCCTCAGTTCGAATCTGAGCCCCGCTACCTGAGAACGAAGCGCCCGAGAGGGCGCTTTCTGTCTTAAAG
>DAOUDJ010000156.1:0-2589 GCA_034430795.1 Anaerolineales bacterium
TTTTGATCTCGTTGGATTCACGCTCCAAGGCTGGTTTGCGTATACGTTTTTACTGAGTATCTCTCTAACCATTGTTTATTTGGCTTGGATGTATTTTAAAAAAGAGGGCGCGGGAAAAGCTCTGCTTGTGGCTGCACTGGTTGCCCTGGGTTTGCGAGTTCTCGTAGGGGTCGTGCTCTATCGGGGTTTGCCAGTCTGGGGTTATGACGAGAGGCCACAAAGGGCTGGTTATGTGTTCTGGGATTCCTTCAAACGCGATACCGATGCCTGGTCGCGATCTGGAATGGATCAAGCTCTTACGACCGCGTTCACAAACCCAACGGGAAGTGACCAGTACGGGGGGTTGCTCTTCCTTAGCTCCAGCATCTATCGCTACCTCAGCCCGGACACCCAGCGTCCTTTATTGATCGTCGTACTGACAGCCGCGGTTTCGGCGCTGGCGGTGCTTTTCGCTTGGGGATTTGCGGCTTCTGTTATGGGGGACAAAGCGGCGATGGTTGTTGCTTGGATCATCGCGCTTTACCCTGAGGCGGTGCTGCTGGGTGCGTCACAGATGCGCGAGCCCTTTCTCATCGCCGCCCTGGCCGCTGCACTTTATGGGTATTCACGGATTCGGAAAGGGGAGTTCAAGGGTGGGATCACGATCGTCGTGGCATCTGCATTAATATTGGCCTTACCGATATCGCCACCGTTTGTGATCGTGATCTTTGCGGTTGTCGCATCCGCTTGGTTTTGGGAAGGGCTTGGAATTGGGCAACGCAGAAAGTTATTCGTTACGGCGCTGCTCGGCGCGGTCGTCCTGGTAGCCCTGGCCCTCGCCGTCCGAGCATGGGCGGGTTTGGATGCCATCACCGGCTCCCCCTGGGAAATTATTCGAGAATGGTGGGTGAACGCAGGGGATCAATGGCGGGTCAATCTTGTTAGCGGGCAATCTTTGTGGCTGGACAACCTTCTCGATCGTTTGCCGGGCAGCTTTCGGACCCCTTTCCTCGTCCTGTATGGTCTCATTCAACCCTTCCTGCCAGCTGCTTTGATTGCACCTGGAGCGCCCATTTGGCGGATCATCGGCATTTGGCGCAGTCTGGGGTGGTTCTTGATGCTGCCGTTCCTGCTGTATGGGACATGGCTGGCTTTCCGCAGAAAGGGATGGCGAAGTCTTGAGAGTTATCTCGCCATTCTTATCTGGTTGTCGGCGTTAGTTTCGTCCTACCGTGCGCCGGGATACCAGTGGGACAACCCTCGTTATAGAGCTATATTCCTTGTGGCTCAGGCTGCTCTGATCGCGTGGACGTGGCTTGAAGTTCGCCTGATCGAGAGTCCATGGCTGAAACGGTGGTTCGTCGTTCTGAGCGTAGACTATATGCTCATCACGCATTGGTACCTGGGTCGATATTACAACACCCCGAAACTCAGCCTGGAAGCTACAGTAGTGAGTGTTCTCCTTTTCTCAATTGTTTATCTGGCAGGGTTTTTCCTTTCTGACGTTATTCGTACGAATAAGCTACGGGGGTAGAGAGAAGCCCTCTTGCGAGGTATAATTCAGCGATTGAATATTGGTTCACGATATTGCATACCTAAGGGAATTGGAAAATGACGAAAGCTTTTATCACCGGTATCACAGGACAGGATGGCTCCTATCTGGCGGAGCTATTGCTGTACAAGGGTTATGAAGTTCATGGCCTGATTCGGATAACGAGTACGTTTAACACTGAACGCATCGACCATATCTACCAGGACCCACACGACCCCTCTGCGAAGTTGTTCCTGCACTACGGCAATCTGTCGAATGGTGAGCAATTGACGAACATGGTCTACAATGTCCGGCCGGATGAGATCTACCACATGGGGGCGCAATCGCACGTCAAAGTGAGCTTCGATATGCCGGCGTATACGGGTAACGTCACCGGACTGGGGACGACGCGCATATTGGAAGCTGTACGGCGAAGCGGGATTAAAACACGCTTCTACCAGGCATCATCTAGCGAGATGTTCGGCAATGCGGCTCCTCCGCAAAGTGAAGGGACGGTCTTCGAACCACGCAGCCCGTATGCGATCGCGAAGGTGTATGCTTATTGGATGGCGGTTAACTACCGTGAAGCCTACGATATGTTTGCGGCGAATGGGATATTGTTTAACCACGAAAGCCCCAGGCGGGGCCCGACGTTCCTGTCACGTAAAGTGACGCGGGCTGTGGCGAGGATTAAAGCTGGATTGCAGCAAAAAGTTTATCTCGGGAATCTCGACTCGCGCCGCGATTACGGTTATACCCCGGAGTATGTCGAAGTCATGTGGAAAATCTTACAGCAGGATCAGCCCGACGACTTCGTCATTGGAACCGGGGTCGCACCGACTATCCGCGAGTTTGTGGAAGAAGCATTTGCCTACGCTGACATGGATTGGCAGGAGTACGTAGAAATCGATCCGCGCTATTTTCGCCCGACGGAGGTCGATTATCTTCATGCCGACCCTTCCAAAGCTCGCCGTCAATTAGGATGGGAGCCCCAGATTACATACAAGAAATTGGTGCCTATCATGGTTGATGCGGACCTCGAGGCTGTTGGGCTGGAACCAATCGGAGAGGGCTTGAAG
>DAOUDJ010000157.1:0-9813 GCA_034430795.1 Anaerolineales bacterium
GCACCCTGAGATCTCACCCGGTTTAATGGTCCAGATTATCGAACAACGAAAAGAACAGGTTGGGGGCGAAGTCCACAGCGATGCTCTCAATTCTCTTAACAATGGGACGCCCGATGCCAGGACGGTTGCACGCTGGATCATAAATTCCATAAATTTATAGACTTGCGTGACGAGCATCTCTCAGATAGAGACCTTGGAAGATTAAAATCAAGTCGGCGAATGATCTTTCGAGCACTTAATAGGGGTAGAAGTACAAGCCAGGGAATTTGTTAAACGAGGACGTTGAAACACATAGAATACTAGAGTATTTTATCGTTATTCCTATTCTGAAATCATCCCCCGCACAGCCCGCCGGGCGATCTCAACCGCGTAATTCGTGCCCCGATCCCAGGGATAAACCTGGCTCATGCTTGCAAACCACAATCCCGGGAGCGGGGTGTGGATATCGGGTATGGACGCGGAATGATTTAGCGGCGGGACCGGCTGGGCATATCTGGCGCGGAAGAGCCACGTCTCGCGAATCCATTCTGCGGTGAAGTCGGGGTTCATTCGAGCGAGGGAGGGCAGGAAGCGGTCCAGCAGTTGATCCTTCGTGAGCCGGAAATACTCATGGTCACCATCGAGATAATCGCCGACATATACGATATGTTCACCACCGAAGAACTCGGGACTGAGGAAATTCGTGTGCTCGACGAGAGAGAGAAAGGGAAAACCCGCCTCCTTCGACATGTTGTGCCAGTAGATCCCCGCCTCAGATAGCCGGTGTTTCAACGCGAGGATCATCACCACGGCGCCCATCGAATTCAGCCCCAACAGCTGCTCTAAATAATCTTTAGGTAAAGCCGGTGCCATCTCGGCCAGCTGGGCCGGGGATGTGGTCACCAAACAGCGGTCTACTTCCAGCGACTCTTCCTTGCTTCGCACAATCAAGCCGCCCGCCGGCGAAGGTTCAATGCGCTCAACCGGCGTCTGTAAGCGAATATCAACCCCCATCTCACGCAATCGATCTGCGAATGCATCCATGAATACCTGGAACCCGCCCTCATACGTTCCCAGGCTCGGAGTGCGAGCTTTCACTCTAGCCCAGAACCAGGCCATGTTGACTTCTTTGTAGTATTTGCCGAACTTGCCTATCAGAAGTGGCTCCCACAGAATTCGGTAGGCGCGCTTCCCGACCCAGCGTTGAAGCCAATCATGCGCCGTGAATTTCTCCAACGGCTTCCAGCGGGCGACATAGCGCAGATATGCGATTACCATGCCAAGGCGCAACCGGTCAATGAAGGGGAGCCCTCGGAAACGGAGCACTGCCATCGCCGAGTCTAAAGGGTAAAACGACCCATCGAAATACACTGCGGTGAGCGGCCGGGGAAAGAGCACCTTGTCACTCCAGCCCAATTCCTCGATCAAACCCAGCATATGCGCATCGGAAGCGAACCAATGATGGTAGAAACGCTCGACGGTCCAATCCCAGCGCGGGTCCTTAAATCCGGATGCAAGCCCGCCGACGTAGTCCGCCGCCTCTAAAATGGTGACCTCTGCCCCGTCGCGCGCTAGGTCATACGCTGCAACCAGGCCGCCTATACCAGCCCCAACGATTGCTGCTTTCATGACGAATCCTCCGCTATCTCGGCTTGAACCTGGGACCAGGAGAGACTCTCTCGCGCCATGTAATAGGCGCCGAGCAGGGTGATCGGCAGCCACAACGCGGCGTGAAGCACAAGCGTATACCCCGCCGCCAGTGCGTTCGGGATGCCATAGGCCTCCAGCACGGCAATACCCGGCGCGTCGAATGTCCCTATGTACCCCGGCGCAGAGGGGATCGTCGTCGCTAGATTGACAATGCCGTTCATAAGCATGAGCGCGAAGAAGCTCACCTCAAAGGTGAAGGTATGCATTACGAACCAGTATTTCCCGGTCTCAAAGAGCCAGATCACGACCGATGTCAAGAAGACCATGGCCACATCTCTCGGCGATCTAAGCGATGCCAGGCCCTCCAGAAATCTAGCGCTAACGGCGTCCACATTATCATGAAAACGCTCAGGCACTAATCGATCGGTGAACCATGAGACCACACGCTTCGACTGCTCCGTGAAAGCCGCCATGAGCAGAAACACAAGCACTGCACCGAGAAAGACAGCTGCGCCGATGAGGGCGAGCGCTCTGATACTCCCCGCGAAACCAGAATCGGCAGTCAGCCTGGTGAGCTCCGGCAGGTTGATGAACACAAAAGAGAGCATCACGATGCCGTCGAACGCACGTTCGACGATGATCGTCGCCAGCGAGGCCGAGATCGGCACCTGCTCTTTGCGCCGCAGAACGTACGCACGCAAAAGTTCGCCCGCGCGCGCGGGGTAGATATTGTTGCCCATATAGCCGATCGCCACAATGGGAAACATCGTCCTGGTCGGGATGGACTTCAAAGGTCGCAGCAGGTAATGCCAGCGCCAGGCTCGCGCCCAAACACCGAGGAAATACACCCCCACACCGGGAAGCAACCACCAGTAGTTCGCATCCCGCAGAACCTCCCAGAACGCACGTAGATTAAGCCCGCGCAGTGCGAGCCAGACAAAAACAAGGCTAATTGCAATACCCAACCAGAATTGCCAGCGTTTCAAAGAGCCTCCAGAACGCATCGATTAATGCCGTGCGTGATTCGCCAAGACGCCGACTTGCAGTCCTACCCGGATCACCTGCTTCACACCCCCAGCAGTCAGACTCTCTCACTCACCCTTCATGAGAATCGCGGGGCTTATTTAACCCCGCGACGCCTCCGCGCTTATTATCCTACCCGAAAAATAATCGAGCGCAAGCAAAGCAAACGCTTGCGCTCGATTATAGATATGCCGGATTCTTCAGACCACTTCTGCGGTGACGGACAACATCCCCTCTAGAATGCGCTCCAAGGCCATCGTATGGCTGCACAGGCTGCGGGTCAGGAAGAAATCACAATCACAGCGCCAGACTCCGTCGATAAACTCCACTTTATGCGGGTTATTATCCCCATCAAAGGTCACATGAAAATTCTCGAAAACAATACGTTCGCGTTCTTCTGCGTAGTGCTTTGCTTTCTCTATTTTTCCGATCATGCCATAGTCCATGTTGACTCCTCTCTAATTTGCATGTTAAACAAAAAGGCACTTGGGCGCGCCCAGGTGCCTAATACCGGTGATTTTTTTGTCCGGTGACTCCGCTCATGGCGGCAGTCCCTCCTGTAACTAATTTTCTTGAATCCAGTATAGTCGTTCCGCAGGGTGGAGTCAATCTGCGGCCTCCCTACGGGCAAATCATCGGATGCTCTACGAAGATGTGTCGGGGTCTCGTCTCCCTAAGCTGCGCGCTTCTGCTCCGCCCGAGCACAACAGTTCCTGCCCAAAGGCGCCTACGCTGGGTACAACCCAGCAAGCGGCTTCAGGATACAGTCCACGTGGATCGAGTAAAACGGGGGTCATCCCCGCCGCCGAAGCCCCCATTACGTCAGCGTTGAAGTTGTCACCCAGATAGAGTGTCTCGCCCGGCTCGACGCCAAGTCGTTCCGCGGCAACCAGCAACAGACGCGGATCAGGCTTATACCACCCCACCTCACCAGCAGCCAGCATTAAATCGAACATGCCCGTAAACCCCAGGCTCTCAACGATTTCATCCAGGGGTTCGCTGCGATTCGAGACCAGGCCGAGCTTGAATCCTGCCTGTCGCAAACCTGTAAGCGTGGGAATGACATCGTCCGGGACACAATCCTCAGGCTCGTAGGCCTCCCACATTTTCATCGTCACTGCGAGCGCAAGTCCCTCGGCAAACGTTTCCTCTGTGCCCAACTGTATGAATTGTCGGCGGGCGTGGTTCACCCAGAAGTCGCGGTTGTCCCTCCATGGTCCAAAACTATCCAAATCTTCTAACAAGTCTTTTGAATCTGCCCAATACCAGTTCACCCAACGCTCCACCTCAATGCGCTGCTCCGGCGTGATTTCAAGGCCAAATTCAGCTGCGAACTGGTAAAACACATCCCTGGCCGGAGGGTCGCTATGGCGCAGCGTGCCATCTAGATCGAAGAAAACGTTCGTATAATTGTCGAGTAACGGTTTATAGTCCATTGATGTTTGATGACGAATAAGCTCAATATTGGCCGCTGACCTCAGGCTAGATTACAGGGCGATCAACAACGACGACCCTGATTTTCCATGTTTGCATCCATTGACTATTGAGCTTGAAATCATCAGGGGTCGGATTGCAGCTTGAGGGATAGTCTTCATTCGGATCCGTCTTGTACACCTCCTTGATCGCTTGTGTAACAAGAGATTTTATCATAGCACCACAATCATTTCATCCGCACCGTTTTGGCGGCGGAATCCGGTTTTACATCGCTATTGCATCCGCTTGGCTTTAAAGTAACCTTATTCGCATAATAATGAGAGCGATGGAAGAGAATAGACATCCCCTTGACCGTATAGATTATTGGCTTGCACTCGCTCTCACCGCTCTGGCGCTGTTCGTCTACGTACAGACGTTGACGCCGAGTCTTTCGTACTTAAGCCCGGACGGCAACGAGTTGGCCACCATCCCCTACATTCTTGGCCTGGCTCACTCCCCTGGATATCCGGTTTATACCTGGCTGGGGAAGCTCTTCACACTGCTCCCATTCGGGGATATCGCCCACCGCGTTAACTTGATGAGCGCTGCCATGGGAGCTCTCAGCATTGGCAGCCTGTACCTGTTGATCACAATTGTCCTGAACCCTCGTATCGCCAGCCCCACGCTGCGGCGGGCGGCAGCGCTCTGCTCGGCGATGCTTTTCGCTTTTTCGCCCACATTTTGGTCACAATCTGTGATCGCAGAAGTTTACGCACCCAACATCGCCTTTATCGCTCTAACATTGCTCGCTCTCCTGCATTGGGAGAGGACCCGTCGGGACCGCGATTTCTTCCTGTTCGCAATGATATTCGGGTTGTCGCTTGGAACGCACATATCGAATCTCGGATTCGCCCCTGCTTTCGTCGCCTTTATCCTCCTGACCGACCCCTCCGCGCTCAAACGGCCAAAATGGTGGCTGGCGGCAATCGCTGGATTCGGGATCGGCATCCTCCAATTTCTTTGGCTTCCGCTCAGGGCGGATACCCTAAACGATCGCATGATGCTCGAGCGGGCACCGGTGACGATCATGGGCATGTACAGGTACACGTTAGGAGCGTTCTCACAAATAAAGTTTGCCTTCCCGATAGAGGAATTACCTTTACGCCTCGTCCTCTATATCGATCTTATCCGCAACGAATTTGGCCTATCGGGAATTCTCTTTGGACTTGTGGGATTGTTTTCCTTGCTGTTCCGGCGCACGAAGCATTATTTCCTCCTGGTGCTGATGTACCTGGTTCATGTGTGGTTTTTCATCCAGTACCGCGCCTTCGATCTGGAAGTCTTTTTCCTCGCCGCGCATTTCCTCTGGGCGATCTTCATCGCCTTCGGGATTGCTGAATTATTGGGCGCTCTTGAGCGCCTGGCGATACGCTTGAAAAGCAACTTTACTGTACGAATTCTCACCTCCGCCCTTGCCGCGCTTACGATCCTTATCGGTCTTATCGCTTTAGCTCAAAATTGGTATCAATCGGACCGCTCTGATGACGTAGCGGTCAACGATTTCTACGCCAATGTTTGGGAAATCCTTCCCGAGAATTCCGCTCTGATCACTCGAGGCGGCGTCATGGGCTATGATGCTTTCTACTGGCCCTTGGTCTATAACACCCGCACAGATGTGTTCTTGCCAACTCTGCCTACTCCATTCCCTGTCTCAACGAGTCTCGACGGCCTCGATCTGTACAGCGCAACACCGGTTGGCGAAAATCAGAAAGCCATGGGACCCGGCGCGTTGCCGCCCGACCTTCTTCCAAAGGATCTCTGGCAGGTTCCTGTCCTCATCGGTGCACACCAAAATCAGCCCGGGCTATTAAGCCAGAGAGGTAGGCTTGTGCTCTACCATCTCACCGAAGAACCGCCTGACTTGATCGCCGATACTGCATCCCCCACCACACAACTCAATCTCAAGCTTGGGGGCGTGACGCTGCTGGGCATCGATCTCGAGCCAGAATCGATTGAAAGCGGAGGAAGAATTCACCTCACGCTGTACTGGAAAATATTAAGACCTGACCGATACGGCGTCGAACTCTCAATCGGCGATTCCATCCTCGAAGCCCATGAGCTCGGTTTTGGTAATTTAGCTCGCTACCATAAAGAGGTTGGTATTTCCAAGGACAGTGTAATTATCGAGGATTACTGGTTGGTCTTACCCTCGACAACGCCAGCCGGAATACATAATCTGAATATTCGTCTGTTGATCGGCGGAGAAACGTCGCCGATCGCCGAGATTCTTGTCCTCGATGAAGAAAGGGATATGGAACGATGGCTAAAAATCGCTGGGGGATCATAATCGGCGGCATATTATTAATCGGGATGCTTATGCTAGGCTCTTTTTCCATTGGGGTTCATCTTGGCCGCCTGGGAACGGATCAAGAAGCTCCCAGAGATGATGCGGCAGCACCGCCGCCCATCCCCCCACAGAATCTACTCCAAGAGAAAGTCGGGGAGGATATCCAAATCAACAACCCGGACCTTGTCGGTCGTCTTAGGTTCGTTGGCAAGGACGGAATACAGCTCATTACAGAGCAAGGGAACAAATTTGTAATTGTTGACGAAGATACACGCGTGTGGAATTGGAGCGGGGAAACGATTCAGGTACGCGATCTTGGGCGTTACGACATCCTCGCAGTCTATGGCGACTTCTTACAGGACGACGGCCGGCAGCTTCGAGCTGAACTCATCGTCCGGCTCCCCCCTCGCCAACCAAATAATCCTTGATTTCCAGAATCACTTCTCGGGAGTGGAAACCGATCCTCCTGAATTTTTGGCAAGCTGTTTCTATATGAATCGCTGGGGTTTTAGTGTAAACCCTTCGGGTTATTATCGAGGGCATCTTAAACCAACGACAAGAGAATGCGCAAGCCGAACCCGATCACAACCAGGAACCCAATGATGCTCGTCGCTATTTGAAATCGTGGTGACAAGCGTTCATGTCCGAGGGATCCCAACCCAGCCAACAACGTCTGCCAGGAGAGAGACGCCAGACCCGCCCCGATCACAAATGCCGCGTGCTCCGGAACCGAAACTAAATTTTTGGCGCCGCCGAGGATCAAGGCTGAAAAATATACAATTGTAAGGGGATTGATAAACGTCAAGCCTAAGAACTGGGCGAAAACTTTGCCGCTCCCATAGGATCCTGCACCATTCGTTTCAGCTTTTTCCGAATATCTGAGCGACCGCACCAACCCATACAAGCCAACCGCCAATAGCACAACACCGCTGATGATGCTAACCTGCACTGCGTATGGGGAGATGATCTGTGCCAGAATGCCCCCGGCGACTACGGCCAGCGCCGCGTACAAAAAGTCCGCAAACGCCGCCCCGGCTCCCGCCATAAATCCGGTCCGAAAACCGCGCCGCAGACTCACATCGAGGATAAGTACCGCAATGGCGCCAACGGGTATGGCGATCCCGTAACCCGCCAGAACACCTTCTAAAAATGCTGCCATGAAAGGCTTCAATTACCCTGGTAAGCGTCGGATCTCTCTTTCAAGCGCAGAAGTATGATCACAAACCCCTTTTCAAAATCACCAACTTTGCCCTGGTTACCTGCAATTCAGGAAAAACCGGCCGGGAGCATATTGAAACATTCCCACGCCCGTTCTGCTTTACCTTACAAAGGCGCCGCAGCACCATCCGCGATGACTCCGCTCAGATCGTACTCGAGCGCACCCGTGATACGAACCTGAACCATCTCTCCGGCGCGGATCTCTTCCTCCACAATGACCATGCCATCAATTTCCGGAGCGTCTCGATAGGAGCGGCCCAAGGAAATCCCGTCTCCACACCCTTCGATCAGAACTGGCAGCGACTCGCCCAGGAATGCCTGGTTCCGCTCGAGGGAAATTCTCTGCTGGAGGGTCATCAACCGGTCCCGCCGCTCCTCTTTGACAGCTAACGGGACGGGGTCGCCAAGGGGTTCGCCTGCCGTCCCCGATTCTGGGGAATAAGGAAAAACGCCCACGCGGTCAAACCGGATCTCCTGAATAAAATCCAACAACCTTCCGAAAGCCTGCTCCGTCTCGCCGGGGTAGCCCACGATGAACGTCGTTCGCAGCGCGAGCCCGGGCATTGCCCCCCGCATCTTCGCGATCGTCCGCTGCACCCAATCGACGTTCGCCGGTCGGCCCATGGCGCTCAAAATGTTCGGATCTGCGTGCTGAAGCGGCATGTCCAAATAAGGCAGGATTTGTTCGTTCCCGGCCATAACTTCGATCAAACGATCCGTCACATAGCCCGGGTAGGCATACATCACGCGGATCCAATCCACATCAGGGATCGCGGCGACTAGATCCTCCAACAGTTTCGCCAGACCATCTTTCACGCCAAGGTCATGACCATAGTCTGTTGTGTCCTGTGCGATCAGAATCACCTCACGCAGTCCCGCCTCCTGAAGCCGGCGCGCATCCCCCAGGATCGCCTCCGCTGGGCGGCTCACTGCTGGTCCTTTAATCAATGGAATGGCACAGAAGGCACAGGGACGGCGGCATCCATCGGCGATTTTCAGATACGCGCTGGCACCGCTTACCGCCACCCGATCCACCCCCTGTTCTTCCCTGCCTACCGCCTGCACCTCCGGCAGATGGTAAAGTGGCTCCGGGTGGCGTCGCTCACGCAAGCTCTGCACAACTTGAACGATATCCATCCAGCGTCGAGTGCCTAATACACCATCGATCCCGGGCACTTGTTCAACAACAGTCGAGCCATAGCGCTGCGTCAGACATCCTGCGGCGATGAGCAATTGCCCCTCGCCCTTCCCCTCCGCAAGTTCACGTAACACAGCCAGCGATTCTTCCTTCGCCGGTCCGATAAAGCCGCAAGTGTTAACGATCAGAACATCGGCCTCCTCCGGCCGCTCACTGAATTGGAAACCCGAGCGCCCGAGCAGCGTGGACATCGACTCTGAGTCTACTGTGTTCTTCGCACAGCCAAGTGACACCAGGTGAAAGCGCGTTGCAGCCATCGACTAGTTTAATTACCCTCAGGAATAACGGGCGTTGGTGTTGCCGTCTCGGTGATTTCGGGGGAAGCGGTGGGCGTCAGAGGCTGAGTCGGGGTTGGGGTTTGCCCGCCGCGCGGCGTCCAAACACGGGTAACCACCTGCCCGATATCTCCCATGAGGCCCTGGTCTTGTCCATTGAAGATCACGCGGATGCCGCCGCCGTTTCCTGTGAACACTTCCACCCGCTCTTCGCCGAGGTAATCATATCGCTCACCGGCGCGCATTCGACCCTTGAAGGTCTCCTCACCATCCACGAGAACCTGTACCCAGGACTCTCTCTCGGCAATGACCTGTAGATTTACTTGGTCGAGAACATTCAGGATCAGCGTAGATGTCGCCGTGGGCTCCTCGGTTGTCAGTCGTGTCATATCCGCAAGCGCAGATACTGCGGGAGAGGGAGTGTTCGTCGCGGTAGGTAGGGAGATCGCATCTGCTGAACTCGCCACAGTTACGGTGTTCTCCCCGCTGCCGATTGTGGCGTATAGTTTTCGCCCGCCCCATATAAGGACGACAATTACACCAAGAGTGATGATGGCGACGACGAATATATCTGTAGAAAACCAACTCGGCATACGGATCCGGCGTCCTGTATTTTTATAAACGACCGTCTTGCTGGTGCCCCTCGCTACGAGCGATCGTCTGCGCTTCGGCTGCCGGCTCTCATCGTATCGTCGTAGGATCTCTTCGGG
>DAOUDJ010000158.1:0-32154 GCA_034430795.1 Anaerolineales bacterium
GGGATTTATGTCCATGCCCAACACCGGGTCAACTGCACCAGCTACCATCGCAGGCACCATTGTCTTGGGAGATGCGGAGATCCTGTCCGCAATCGTGTTGATCCAAATGGCTTTTCCCGGTGCGCCTGTCTATCACTCACTTATGCCGGGAATGACCCATCCTCGCACAGGAGCTTATTACGGCCTTGATAGCTATGTCTATGCTATCGGTGTTGAGTTGGCCCATATGTGGGGAGTTCCTACCCTGGCAGGGTCATTCGGCTCTGGTGCCCATTCTCTGGGTTGGGAATTTGCAAGTGGGGGTGGAAAGACATCCATGTTATGTGCCTTGTGTGGGGGAGAAACGGGAAGCGGCATGGGGTTGCTGCGAGGAAGTACACTCCTGGTCCCAGAGGCGCTGGTCCTTGATGCTGAGCTTTATCATGCTGTTAGAGCTGATCTGGCTGAGTTAGATACATCACTTGACTATATGGCGCTGGATGTGATCGATGCTGTCGGACCCCGGGGGCATTTCCTCCGGGAACGCCACACCAGGGAACACTTCAGAAAGCTTGGTTTTTCCGATGTCCTTCGTGTTCCAGCAAAGGAGGGTGAATACAGGGATGTCCTTGAGGTAGCCAGGGAAAAGACGGACTGGATCCTTGAAAACCATCATCCTGAACCGCTCAGTGATGATCAGCAAATAGAGCTAACCAAGATCATCAAAGCTGCCGAAAAAGAGTTAAGTCGAGAGGAGTAATACGTGGAAACGTATTTACGGGTTCTTTCAGATGCGGATCGGGATCAGGTCCATGAAAAAACGATTAGGATCCTGGCGGAAACCGGGGTTAGGGTAGCGTCGGAGCTTGGACGAGACTACCTGAAAAAAGCTGGCGCCGGGGTTGATGAGAATACCAATATCGTCCGCATTCCCCGAAAGATGCTGGAAGAATCCCTTGCGGCAGCACCCAAAAAATTCTCTTTGGGAGCCCGGAGGCCAGATTGGGACCTGGGCATGAATGAGGGAGAATGTTACTTAATGCCGGATGGTGAGGGAATCACTATCATTGATCATAGAACCAGGGAAGAGCGCCCCGGGACATTTGCAGATTGGTTGGACGCCACCCGGATGCTCGATGCCCTTGATGATGTTGGTGTTTATTGGGCCATGGTTGAACAGGGGGATAAAAGAGGGACTCTTGCAGATTCGGTCCACTATTGGAACAGCATCTTTCAGAACTTCTCCAAACATGTCCAGGACTCATCACCAGATGCCGGAAGCAGCCCTTGGCTGCTGGAAATCCTCCAGGTTGTATTTGGCGACAAAGATACAATCAGGAATACTCATCCATTTTCTTTCCTGGTCTGTCCCCAATCACCCCTGATGATAGATGCACAGCATACCGATGCCTACCTGGCAATGCAGGGCTGGAATATTCCGCTGGCTATAATGCCAATGCCGTTGATGGGAGGCACAGGTCCGGGAAATATGATCTCGATGACGATCCAGGGGAACTGTGATGTATTGGCGATGTTATGCCTGGCCCAGGCGGCCGAACCCGGAACCCCGATCCTCTACGCACCAGCTCTCGCTGTGATGAATCCCAGAAGCGGAATGTACAGTGCGGGTGCGATTGAGAGTGGATTGCTCAGCAGTGCAGCGATCGAGATGGGTAAGTATTACCAACTACCAGTTGAAGGATCCGGAGGCGGAACTGATACTTTTAATCCAGGTATCCAGGCCAGCTACGAACGGGCCATGAGTTTATTGCTGGGAATGTTGTCCTGGCCCGATCTAATGATTGGATGTGGTTTATTGGGTGGATCTATGGTCATGAGTTTGGAGCAGTTGGTGATCGACGCGGAAATGTTCCGCATGAGCAAGCAGGCCCACCGGGGTATACCAACTCATGATGAAGCCTGGCTGGATGAGGTTATCCAGCGAGTCGGTCCGGGCGGCAACTATCTAGGCGAAAAATCTACTGTTATAAACGTCCACTCAGGGGAGTGGTTAATCCCCCGCCTTGGGATGCACGATACCCAAGAATCCTGGGAAAGTTCAGGAAGAAAAGATATCCTGGATGAAGCCCGGGAGAATGTCGACCACATTCTAAAAACCCACAAACCATTACCACTTGGAGATGATATAGAAAAAGAACTGGCCGGAATAATAAAAAAGGCAAAAGATAGTACGGATTAAATACAGCGCGAAATTACCGATGTGTGATCAATATAATAAGGAGATTAATATGAAAGTCTTGGTATTAGGAGGAGCGGGAGCAGTCTGCAGTGAGACCACCCGGGACCTGGCACAATACAGTAAGTTCGATGAAATTGTGGTTGCTGATTACAATCTGGACGCTGCCAATGAACTTATCAATGAAATTGGTGATCCCAGATTAAAAGCTGTCAAGTTCGATGCAAAAGATTATGACTCGATGGTGAAATTATTTCCAGGTCATGATGTAGTGATCAGTGGTTTACCCTGTGAATATGACCTGGCAGTCACCAGGGCCTGTGCCGAGACGGGTGTGAACGGATTGGATGTAGCCACGGAAGAAGACCAGTGGAGCTATGACGCTGTAGCCAAAGAAAAAGATATGGTCTACATCCCCGGCGTGGGCGCGACCCCTGGTATCACCAATGCCATGGCTAAACATGCTGTAAACCAGATGGATGAAGTTGAGGAGATCCAGATCAATTTCGCCGCCTTCCGCTGTCCTGCACCTGCTCCTGGCTTGCTAGTAACCTTTCTGTGGGAATTCAATCCTAAAACTGATACCAGGTTCTATGTTAAGAACGGAGAGAAGCACATGGTTGGGCCTTTAGAGGGATTAAAAAAGGTGGACTATAAAGGAGAAATCGGAGTTCAGGAAGTCTGTTATATCCCTCATCCTGAAACACGAACCATGCCCAAAAGCCTGGGCGTCAAAAATGTTTCTGTGCACGGATGTTTCCCGCCCCAGGCTATGAATCTTGCTAAAACTTTGCTGGACTGGGGTTTATTTGATGATGAGCCCTTCACCTACAAGGGTGTTGAGACAAATTCTTGCGATATGATTCTCGAACTATTGCTTCGATCACCCCGCACCAAGGAAACTCCAGTATGGGGGTATGGATTAGTACTGGAAGTATTTGGGAAAAAAGATGGGAAGGACCTCAAGATCAAGCTCTGGACTGAACATCCGCCGATGAGTGAATGGGGTGGGAAAGCGGCTTACTATAAAAATATTGCCATCCCGCTCAGCATTGGCGCTCAAATGATTGCCCGGGGTGATGTAAAAGTCCGGGGAGTCGTACCTCCAGAATTAGCCATCGATCCAGAAATGTTCTTTGATGAGCTGAAGATCCGTGGTATCGAGGTATTTGAAGAAACAGAATGGCTTTAAACATACCAACCTGACCTATGTGATGGCCTAAATCCATCATCAGAATCAATAGAACTGGACAATTCAAACTTAATGCTATGAAAAGGAGATTAATATGAAAGCGTTGGTTTTAGGTGGAGCAGGAGCTGTGTGCAGTGAGACCACCAGGGACCTGGTTCAATACAGCAACTTCGATGAAATTTTGGTCGCGGAATATAACATGGAGGCCGCCAATCACCTGATTGAGGAACTTAGCGATCCCAGATTAAAAGCAGTTCAATTTGACGCCAATGATTATGAGGCAATGCTGAAGCTATTTCCCGGCCATGATGTTGTGATCAATGGCTTGCCCTGGAAATATGACCTGGCGGTGACCAAAGCCTGTGTTGAGGTTGGAGTGAATGGCTTGGATGTCTCAACCGAAGAAGAACAGTGGGATTTTGATCAAACCGCCAAAGACAAAGATTTGGTCTTTATCCCTGGTGTGGGAGCGACTCCTGGCATCACCAACGCCATGGCCAAAAAAGCGGCTGACCAGATGGACGAGGTGGATGATATTCAGATCAACTTTGCCGCCTTCCGCTGTCCGGCGCCAGCCCCGGGTTTGCTGGTCACTTTCCTATGGGAGTTCCATCCCAAGACTGAAGGCAGGGTCTACTACGAAAATGGAGAATTCCACTGGGTTGGTCCTTTTAAGGGATTGAAACATATTGATTTTGGTGGGGAGATCGGCAAACAGGAAGTTTGTTATATTCCCCATCCCGAAACCAGGACCATGCCTAAAAGCCTGGGAGCAAAAAAGGTTTCTGTCCAGGGTTGTTTCCCGCCACAAGCGATGAATCTTGCCAAAACCCTGCTTGAATGGGGCCTATATAGTGAAGAACCTTTCACTTATAAGGATATTGAGATCAATTCCCTGGAAATGATCCATCAACTGCTGCTGCGATCCCCGAAGACCAAGGAAACCCCCGTCTGGGCATATGGTTTGGTTGTAGAGGTATTCGGCAAAAAGGATGGGAAGGATCTCAAGATCAAACTTTGGAGTGAACATCCTCCCATGGATGAGTGGGGAGGAAAAGCAGCCTATTATAAAAATATCGCTATCCCGCTCAGCATAGGCGCTCAAATGATTGTGCGTGGGGACGTGGATGCTCGCGGCGTTGTGCCCCCGGAGAGCGCCATCGATACATCAATCTTTTTCGATGAACTGAAGCTGCGCGGCATCACAGTCGGAGAAGAAATAGAGTGGCTTGATTAGATTTATTTGACCTGGGAGGTTTGCGCGCAAACCTCCCAGTTTTAAGCATCCAGGAGGCTAACTATGCGGATTTTCGTGCTCGGTGGCGCCGGGAAAATGGGCTGTATCTCGGTTCAGGGCCTGGCAAACGACGAGAGGGTAGACGAAGTTTTTATCGCTGATCTTGACATGGATCAAGCAAAAATTGTCGCTGATACCATAGGTAGTCCAAAAATCAGCATTCATGAAGTGGATATTAACGATGAGGAGGGGCTAGTCCGATCGCTTGATGGGGCAGACGCTTGCTTGAACGCCACCGTATATTATACAAATTTGGCGGTGATGGAAGCATGTCTTAAGGCTGGTGTGCCTTATACCGACATGGGGGGTCTCTTCTACACGACCCGAAAACAGCTTGAAATGCACGACCGCTTCAAATCAGCAGGCATCAGTGCTGTCCTGTGCATGGGATCCGCCCCTGGGGTGCCGAACATCCAGGCTCGATATGCTGCCGACCGCCTGGATACCATTGAGAGCATCAAGATCTTCGATGGGATCAAGCCGCCAGCGCCTGATGACGTCCGCTTTTCCTACGCGGTTCCCACCATCGTGGATGAATTAACCGTGGAGCCTATGGTGTTTGAAGATGGGGAGTTCGTCGCTAAACCGCCTCTGAGTGGATTCGAGGACTACTGGTTTACACAACCGCTTGGTTTGCTCCCCATGCATCTCTCTCTGCATTCTGAGGTCGCTACGTTGCCAGTGTCCTTCAAGGATAAAGGCGTGAAGGACTGTTTCTTCAAGATCAATTACTGGGGAATGGCCAAGGAGATGGTCGAGAAGGTGCGTGTCCTGGCCGAATTCGGTTTTGATGGGCGGGAGCCTGTGGACGTTGACGGAACCTCAGTTGTTCCGCGGGAATTCATGGTTTCGATGCTTTCGGGATATGTCCATTCCGTCACCGATCTCCTTGCGCCTCCCAAATCTCAACCACCAGATTGGACCAAAGAGATTGTCACTGAAGTACACGGGATAAAAGACGGAAAAGAGATTGTCTACAGGATGGGGACCCTCACTTGCAAGGGTGCGCTACCTACCGGGGTAGCACCGGCAATTGCAGCAATTTGGCTTGGAGAGGGGCGAGTGGATTCAGGGGTATTCCCCCCAGAGGCTTGTCTTGATCCAGAAGCCTTCTTCAAAGAACTGGAACAACATGAGATCATCACACAGGTGACAGTTACCCAGAGCGTATAGAAGATGAAATACTTTTCCCGTTCACATAACAGGGGCAAGAATCTGAGGCCACCTGATCTCTACGAATATTTTGTCGACAACTATTGGTTTAAAACCGTTGATCTCGAGAACCAGGTGATCAATGAACCCCTGCGAGGTAGCCATAAAGCCGATGTGGTCATTGTCGGAGGTGGCTATACGGGTCTTTCTGCTGCGTACCACATCAGACAAAAGTTTCCTGAGAAGCACATTGTCCTTCTTGAGGGGGCCTGCTGTGGATATGGTGCCAGTGGACGTAACGGTGGCTTTTGCATAACGACGGATCTACTCAACGATGAGGCAGACCCTGAACAACGACAGAAAAATCTGGAGGTCTCTTCTTATGGTCTCAAGTTTATAAAGAGGATGATCTCAGAGTATGGCGTTGAATGCGACTTGGAAGAAAATGGGATGTTGGAAGTCGCATTGAATAGCAAGCATGTTCGAGGGTTGGAAGAGTTTCAGAGCTATCTTAGTTCTTATGGCCTTGAGACGACTCTCCTTCGAGGCGATGAGCTGAGAAATGAAATAAAATCACCTCGATTCATTGCCGGGCTGAATAATCCACACGGCGCTATTCTCAACCCGGCAAAACTTGTCCGTGAGATGAAACGGGTGGTGGAAGAAGTCGGTGTGGAAGTTCGGGAAAGAACCGTTGTAACCCGCATTACGCCTGGCAAAACAAACCATATTGATACCGAATTCGGGGATATTCGTGCTCCCATTCTGGTTATCGCGCTAAATGCTTATGCTCATAAACTCGGTTTCTTTAAGAACCGCGTTTTTCCCATCAGTGTTTTCCAGGTCGCTACAGAGCCTCTCAATAATTCGCAATTGGAGTCCATCGGGTGGGGTAATCGACAGGGCTTATCCGACATGCGCACACTATTCAGCTATTTGGTTCTGACCAAGGACAACCGCATTGTTATGGGTGGGTCGGATTTTGCCTATTATGACAACGATGATTTGTGTTCCGGCAATGATAAAACATTTACCCATTCCATCACCAAGGATCTCTTTAGTTCTTTTCCCCAACTAGAGGGTTTAGGCATTGACCATGCCTGGGGAGGGACTACAACCTATACCTTGAGTGAAAATCCATCCGTTGGGGTGATGGGGGACCATCAAAATATCTACTATGGCGTCGGCTTGAGTGAAGGTGTTCCAACTTCACAAACATTTGGTCGAATTATCGCCGACTTAATGGCGGGCGAATCGAACGAGTTTACAAACCATTCCGTAGTAAATCAGCCTATTTCTTACGCTGGACCAACGGTTTTACGAGGTACATTTGGTCGAATCACCAAATGGATGTGGGAGAAATCCGGGTAATTTCTTATGATCTCATTCAATAAAATTCCAGACAGAAAAGAAACGAATACCGCCAAATGCCCGCTATGCGGTGGCCCCAACGAATGTGCTCTCGCAGCAGATCCTAACGCCACCGAATGCTGGTGTGACCCGTTGACGGTCCCAAGAGAGCTGCTCGCCCAAATTCCCGATGATGCAGTCCGTAAAACATGTGTCTGTCATAATTGCCTTACACAATTCCAAGAATCCGCAAGCGATTCAGACAATCCTTGATAGCGACGAAAAAGGAGGATTCATGGTTTCAAAAACACCTGATATTATCCCATTCGTTTCTCCTATAAAAGCCGAGGTGCTGACTCAGGCTGAACTTGAGACCGTAAAAGGAAAAACGCTGCAATTGTTAAGCGAGGTTGGTGTGCATTTCCCATCTTCCAAAGCCCTGGAGATTTTCGCTGAACATGGAGCACAGGTGGATAGGGCGAGTGAAGTCGTCCGCCTCCCGCAAGATTTGGTGAAAAAAGCGATGTCCTCAGCTCCACGTTCCTTCATCCTTGGCGGTCGTGAAGAACGGTTCGACCTCTTGTTAGATGGTCGTCGCTCCTACTTATGCACGGACGGCACGGGGGTGCATGTAGTTGATATGGAAACTCGTGAGAAACGCCCATCACGCAAGGAAGACGTTGCCATGATGGCACGCGTATGCGATGCGCTTCCGATGGTTGGTTTCTTCTGGCCGATGGTGAGTTCGAAGGAATACGGGCACACGGCGCCTTTACACAATTGTCATGCCAGCCTGATTAACACTTTAAAACATGTCCGTGGGGGAACGACTGTGCATCCACGCTTGGCTCCTTATATTGTAGAAATGGCAAGCGTTGTCGCCGGGAGTACGGAAGAACGCACTAAGCGGCCGCCGATATGTGCAAACATATGCACGATATCTCCACTAAGTCATGACAAGCATGGGATCGAAACCGCGCTTATTTATGCTGAAGCTGGGATCCCGATCAGCTTCATGGCGATGCCAACGATGGGATCTACTGCTCCGGCAACACCCCTGGCCGCGCTCATCATGGGTGACGCCGAAGTCATCAGCGCCATGGTCCTTATTCAGCTTGCTTTTCCGGGCGCGCCAGTATTTCACGCCGTTTTTACGTCCATCATGGACCCGCGCTCAGGAGGATATATCAGCGAAGTTCCAACCCCCTCCTACATCATGGCAAAGCAGCTAGCTCATGCTTGGAATGTGCCCTGCCTGGGTGGAGCACGGGTAAGTGGTGATGCGCCTGAACTGGGATGGCAATCAGGTTTTGAAGTTGGGCTCGGATCAGGGATGATCGCCATGGCTGGTGGTGAAATCTGTGGCCTGATAGGTCTGGTTGGCAGTGCGACTACGCTTTATCCTGAAGAGGTGATTCTCGATCATGATAGCATCTATCATGTCTATGAAATGGTGAACAACAAAAGGTTTGATGAGATTGATTTGGCCCTGGAGGTCATTCGGAAAGTAGGCCCTCGCAATCACTTCCTGGCACAAAAACACACCCGGGAGCACATCAGGAACTTCCGATTGCCATCTTTACTCAGGCACAGGGGAGACGATGGTAAGCAACGCGATCCACGCGAAATCGCATTGGAAGAATTCAAAAATATCGCCGCCACCCATCATCCCCAGCCGCTATCTGATGAGGTTCTCGCTGAACTCGATCACATTCTGGATACAGCAGAAGGAGAGGCGGAGAAAATATTTGGGGATTGAGATTAATTGGATAGTCTGGGTTCTTCCACAAAAAACTTGATAATTACAAAAGCAATCATCGAAATAATAAGGGCGGTTAAAAACATGCTTTTGTATCCCCATAGTTTCACGATTCCACCCGCGATAATTGGTGCGGCCAACAAAAAAGGGCCTATGAGTGTTTTAGACATGCCAATGTAGGTTGGTCGATCTGCCTCCTTCCCAAATTCCATAGCAATATTCTGATCTGCGATGAATTCTCCTGAGTGGGCAAAGCTAATTATCCCAAATACGATATACAGTCCCCATATGGAATCGACAAATAAAAGCGCCACTAAACCAACAATCAGAAATAAATTGCAAACTTCTATGACGCGCTTATAGCCATCTTTATCACCGATGGTCCCCCAAATGCCAAAACCCACGATCTCGGCAATTAACATCACCGCAGTAAAAATCGCAGAATACGAAATTGGTAGATGAAATTTATCGATACCGTAAACGGTAATAAACCCCAATCCCATAAAACTTAAGAATACAAACCCCCGGTTGACTAAAAATGCAGCAAAGTTTTTGTCTCTACGAAGGATTGATTTAATTCTCCCCCAAACGCTGATGCTTATTGCTGATGCTTGTCGTTCTATCTCGGGTTCAACGTTAAGGCTTAAGAAGAAGTATGAAATAACCGCACAGACGAATCCGATGAGAAACATGTAAGCATAATTCAGGGGGTAAGAAATTCGGGCCAGCATCAAGCCTGCGATAATCGCACCAAACATACCCAATAATTTCCCCAAGATTAATGAGAACCCCCAATAACGACCCCGATGGGATACGGGGATGACAGTGGCGATTAATTCCTGCCAGGGCAATGCCACCAATCCACTGGAAAAAACCTTAATTCCATAGATAAGTAAAAAAAACACAATCGCACCTTTCTGATCTAGCTTGAGAATAAAAAAGGCACCAAGTGCAAGGAACAAATAAGGAAGTCGGTCCAAAACTCCTAATTTTAGCACCAGGGGTAGTCTGCGATTCTTGCTTTCTACATGCTTGACCAGGAACAGCTGAGGCAAAAACCAACCGGCCCCTTCTAAAGCCGGGATCATCCCGATCAAGATGGGCGAATCGGTTAGGGTACTCATAAATACGGGCAAGATCGTATAAGCCGCCACAAAACTGTCGCCAAAGAACCAAAATCCCGCATCCAATATGTTTGCGAAAAAGTTGCGCTTAAGATGCTTCACGACTTCTGGATTAAGCGTGTGAGCGTTAGGAATTGAAAAGAAGTTTCTCACTATTGATGGCCAAGTTGAATTAAATAAATATCAATGGATTATTGAAGTTAATGGATTGGTGAATATTCCCAGACCTTCTGATTACCCAGATCAGCCGCTTTGAATCAAAAGTTATCGTCATAATATTCATAGAGATCGGGAGGCCTGAGATTCTGACCCCGGTTGTGTGTGCGAGAAAAATAGCTCATGGATTGCCTCCAGGAATTGCCGTATCTCTGTAGACTTCTTTACCATCGACTAATGTCAGGAGCACCTTAGTCTTGGCGATTTCATTTGCGGGAATTTCGAAAAGGTTCTGATCCAACACAATGATATCTGCCTGTTTGCCGACCTCGATAGATCCGATTTCATTTTCGAGGAAATTTGCGTATGCCCCGTTGTAAGTAAAACTCGTAATCATATCTTCAAGGGATGCTCTTTCCTCTGGATATAAAACCTCCCCAGTTGTTTCAATGATGTCTTCACGCGTGATCCCAATCTGAATAGCGATCAAGGGATCGAAAGGAATTGTTACGGGAAAATCACTGGCAGAGGCCATGATCACACCAGCTTCGAAAAAACTCTGCATTGGATATTGCCTTTCTGCTCTATTCTTGCCCAGGTAAGGCAGGGCCAGCTCCCTATAATAATCGTCTATCTTGAACCAGAATGGTTGTGGCACGCCGATTACGCCCAGTTGTTTAAAGCGTTGGATATCTTCGGGTTCGACAAGCTGCAGATGGGTGACAAGGTGGCGCGAATCACGCCTCCCATTTGTCTTATGAGCGTTCTCGAGCGCGTCCAGAGTAATGCTTGCTGCCGCATCCCCGATCACGTGAAAGTGGATCTGGATGGACTTTTCATCGAGGGCTGCGCAGGCATCGTTCAAGTTGACAGAATCCCAAATCGGCTCTCCGCGATACCCAGGCTTATGGTCGTAGGGCTCGAGTAGATAGGCAGTCCCGCCCTCGACCACCCCATCAACAAAGATCTTGGCGGCATGGGTCTGGAAAAAGGGATGGGTATTCTTGGAGCGTTCTTCGACAACCGCTTCAATTTGTTGCATAATCCCTTGCTTGGGCTCCATAGTTATTGCGCCGCGGAAGCGCATTTTGAGCTGGTCTTCTTCTGCGAGGGCATTGAATGCTGCGATGGATTGCGTGTCCAGCATGGCATCGTGGGACATCGTGATTCCAACTCGATTTGCCATTTCTTGGTAGGCAAGCAGAGCTTTTTTACGTTCTTCGATCGAGTAATCTGGGATCACGTTCTCAACTAATTTAAAGGCTGTCTCTCTGAGTGTGCCGCTTGGTTGGCCAGTTTCTGGATCCCGTTCGATCCTCCCGCCCTCCGGATCGGGTGTGTTTTTGTTGATCCGTGCCCTTTCCAGGGTCACAGAGTTCACCCACATGGAATGACCATCATAGGACACGATGGCAATTGGTCGGTCCGGGATGATCGCGTCAAGGGTTTCTTTAGTGGGGCCGAGGTTTGGAAAGAGCGCATCTGTCCAGCCACTTCCTCGATAAACTTTAACATGAGGGTGGCTATCGACATATTCTGCGATTCCCTTTTTATATTCTTCAAGAGAATCCAGTGAATATAAACTGATGTTCCCCACTAGGTCCATTGCGAGAGATGGGTGGGCATGGGCGTCGACAAATCCTGGGAGTACCATCTTTCCTTCTAGGTCTGTGACAACTGTTTCCGGTCCGATGTAAGCTTCAACGCCTTCATTTGAACCTACAAAGACGATTTGATCTCCCGCAATTGCGACGGCCTGTGCCCAAGTACGATTTTTATCAACTGTATAGACCGAACCATTTTTGAAAATAAGATTCGCTTTTTCTATCATATCCATATCCTTTTTTTGATATGAAGTTGCGCCAACTAAAGCGACCCTGTTGGCAGCTCCTATGCAGGATAAAAGGTTTCTAATCCTGTTTCAGGGGAAAAATGGAGTAAAAGGCAGTTCCACATCTGGAAAATTATATCATGCATTATTCGGTATATTCAGTATATTTGAATTATTGTGACCGAAACCGAAATATATTCCCTAGCCCATTGACATTTCGGAAAAAATGAATTATCCTGATACCCATAATGATCTTCGTTTAAACAATTCGTCTGATTTTCGCCACTGCCCATGTATGAGCCCGATACATTTGACTGGAAAATAATTACCTTGCTAAACGCGGATGGCAGAATGCCGAGTACTGTGATCGCGCGAAATCTAGGCAATGTCTCCGCTCGGACTGTTTCAAACCGAATTAACGCCTTGATAGAAAATGGCATCATCAATGTTCGCGCCGTCGTCAACCCAGAAAAAGTGGGTTATGGGGTGTTGGCTGACGTATTCGTTGAGGTTGAGCCAGGACGGGTGCGTGAGGTGGCTCAGAAAGCTGCCGAATTCCCCCAGAGCAGTTACGTGGCCTGTGCCACTGGCGAGTCAGATGTTAGTATCTCATTGCGTGTGCGAAGTATCGAGGAACTCTTCGAGTTCGTGACTGAAAAATTGGGAACGATATCAGGAGTCCGTCGAACGCAATCATATCTCCTTCCCCTTAAAATCAAAGATCTCGATACCTGGTTACCTCCCAATGTCCTTGATGCAAATGAACCGGATGAGGACAACGATCTACCGAATGTGAATAAGCCTTGAACAAAATCGACGAGGAGCAAATATGACAGGTGAAATGTATAAGAGGTTGGCCCAAGCGGTGATTGAGGGCGAACCAGAGGAGGCTGAAGCTTTAGCAAAAGAAGCCCTGGAACAAGGCCTCGATCCCCTGGCGTGCATCACAGAGGGCCTTTCTGCGGGGATTCAGCAAGTTGGCAAGCTCTTCGCCAGCGGTGAATATTTTTTGCCTGACTTAATCATCGGCGCAGATGCTATGAAAGTTGCTTTGGATGTGCTCGAACCGATGCTGGCGGGCGACCAGCAACGAGATGTTGTTGGTCGGATTGTGCTGGGGACCGTCGAGGGCGACCTGCACGAGATCGGCAAGACTCTGGTAGGAACCATGCTCACCGCCAACGGCTTCCTGGTTACCGATATCGGCGTTGACAAGAAGCCGGAAGAATTCATTGCGGCCATCAAAGAAACTGATGCTGATATCGTCGGTGCTTCGGCGCTGCTTACCACAACCATGCTGCAACAGAAAAAACTCGTTGATTTGCTGAAAGAAACGGGACTCCGGGAAAAAGTAAAGGTGATGATCGGAGGAGCACCCGTCACAGAAGCTTTTGCTAAAGAAATCGGGGCGGATGGCTATGCTGAGGATGCTATCTCGTCAGTCGATCTCGCCTTCCGGCTGATCGATGCGCCCGCATAGCTTGTCTGTACGGGGGATTAACCTTCAAGGTTAATGGTCGGACTGAAGAAGAGTAACTTCGCACAATAACAAAGGAGGAAGACATGTTGAAGCTTGGACACTTCAAGAAACTAGCCCTGGTGGTCACATTGATTTTAATGGCCACACTCGTCTTTGGATGTGCTCCGAAAGAGACTATCGAAGCCCCAACAAAGGAACCGGGTGTTGGGATGCCCGCTACGGAAGAACCTGCCGCGGACGAACCGGCAGTAAAAACCAGCATCACTATTTTGATACCGGACAACCCAGTAGCCTTTAATGGCATAAATACCGACACAGGCTATGAACAGGCGTTGGGAGAATTAGTGATGCTCTCCCTGGCAGAAACTGACCCCAACGGTAACATAATCCCGGAATTGGCGGCCGAGATTCCTACCCTTGAAAATGGCGGGGTTACCTTCGACGAAGAAACCTGGTCGATGACAGTCACCTGGAAGCTCCGCGAAGATGTCTACTGGGCAGATGGCGAGCAGGTTACTGCCGATGATGTCATCTTCACCTGGGATGCGATTATCGAGGCAGGTGCCTGGATCGCGGCGATGGATTACACAGAATCCGTTGAAAAGATCGATGACTTCACCTTCATTGTTACCTATTATGAAGGTTATGTATTCCCTTACTATCCACTTCAATTTGGCGGGGAAGATTTCTTCGTCTATCCAGAGCATTACTGTGATGCTGAGGCGGGTTTTTATGAATGGAATTGTGATGATCAACCCTTGAGCAGTGGCCCATATATCCTCGAAGAGTGGGTTGCCGATGATCACCTGACCTTTGTGCGCAACCCGAACTATTTCGAAGAGGGCAAACCCTACATCGACCAGGTTATCGTCCAGATCGTTCCGGAAGAACCTGTAAAACAGGCCATGATGCTGGAAGGGGATGCCGATCTACACTACTGGCCGGCTGAGCCTGCCTCCGATATATATAAGGAGCCTGGCAACGGCACGGCTTATGTAAAATCACCAACCGAACGCTGGGTAATGAGATTGATCCCCAACCTAAAGGTAAAGGGTGATCGTGAGACCATACACCCGTTCCTCTCTGATGCACGCGTACGGCGTGCTCTGCGCATGGCAATTGATGTGGACACGATCATCAATGATCTTTTCCTCGGCTATGGTGTACCGGTCTGGAATGATTTTTTCCGACCGCCTTTCAATGGTTGTGATATCCCCCGACCAGAATATGACCTGGAAGGTGCGGCAGCTCTCCTTGAAGAAGCTGGCTGGACAGACACCGATGGTGATGGTATTCGTGAATGCCACGGCTGCCCCAATGCAACAGAAGGCACTGTCATGTTCATGGAATACGCCATCTACGCTGAATATGGTGAAACCCTGGAATTGACGCAGCAGTTCATCGCTGAAAGCTGGAACGCGATTGGAGTTGATACAGAACTTCAGATCATCGAAGGCGCCATCATGTGGGCGGAGGAAGAAGATGGCGGCACTGAAATCGCCGGTCTTTTTGAGATGGATATGTGGGATGACGGGTATCCCGGCACCGATCCAGCCGACCAGATCTGGACTTTCTACTACTCCGAGAGTGATTGGAATTACGGTTGGTGGGTAAACGAAGATATGGATGTCTGGATCGATGAATTCTATTCGCTGGACGAGGAGTACCGACTGGAAGTCGCCTGTGAAATGGCAGCTATTCTTGAAGATGAACTGCCGCAGATCCTGCTATTCTCTACACTGGAACAGCATGGCGTTTCTGAACGGCTACAAGGCGTTTTACCCTCAGCCAATGACCCTGTGACATGGAACATTGCTGATTGGACAGTAATCGAGTAGTTTTTTGATATGTTTGAGTAGATTGGATGAGTGGGAGGGGTTCGATAGGAGAACCCCTCTCCTTTTAAAATCTAAAAAGGTGTGATTATGGGGCAATATATCGTTCGCCGCTTGCTTCAGGCTATCCCGATGTTGATATTGGTCAGCATTGTTCTTTTTGCGCTGGTTAACATCGCTCCAGGTGGGCCAATGAGTGCCTATAGCCGTACAAATCGGATGCCTGAGGAGAAGAAAGCGGCGATCAGGCGGTCATTTGGCTTGGATAAACCTTTGCCGGTTCAATATATTGTCTGGCTGGCTGGCAATGACTGGATGCCAATCGATACGGATGGCAATGGTATCACTGATAGTTATGGAACCCGCAGAGGTGTTTTACGGGGAGATTTTGGTTTCTCATACAAGACCCGCAAACCTGTTTTAGATGAAATAGCAGCACGTTTACCAAACACGATCTATCTGATGACCGTTACACTCCTGGCCGTCGCCGTTGTCGCCATCCCGATTGGGATCATTTCGGCGGTCAAGCAGTACTCCGCCTTTGATATGACAGCCACAACTTTTTCCTTCATGGGACAGGCTATCCCTGAATTCTGGCTTGGTTTAATCTTAATCATGATCTTTTACGCTACCCTGAACAACCCAATTACAGGACAAGCCCTCTTGCCTCCTGGTGGTATGTCTACCATAGGTGCAGATTTCTCCATGTGGGATCGGATTAAACACCTGATACTTCCAGTAACTATGGGCATGGTGGGCTGGGTGGCTTGGTATTCACGATTCTTGCGTTCCAGTATGCTCGATGTGATCAACCAGGACTACATCCGCACCGCTCGTGCAAAGGGGCAGGTCGAACGAAAAGTGCTCTACAAGCATGCCCTGAAAAATGCGCTTATCCCATTAGTGACCATGTTTGCTTTAGATTTTCCTTATATATTTACAGGTTCGCTCTATGTAGAATTGATATTTTCCTGGCCCGGGATGGGGCGCTTGTTCTATAACTCTGCGACATCTCGAGATTACCCAATCCTACTGGGGGTCTTGATTATTGGAGCTGCCATAATAATTATTAGTAATCTATTGGCTGACATAGCTTATGGAATTTTAGACCCCCGAGTTCGCTATGACTAAGCGAGTGAAATTCTTCGCATGATGAATAACAACGGAACTTCGCTCGAGACCACCACTGATGCACTCAATGCGCTCCCATCCCCGGAGACGATGACCGCGCTAGCCTGGCGACGCTTTCGCCGCCACCCAGGCGCAATGGTTGGAATTATCGTTTTGGGACTCCTGATCCTGGGCGTAACTTTGGCGCCTCTTTCGCCGTATGATCCCGCAATATCAGATATAAAAAATCGGTACCAAGCACCCTCGCTCGAACACCCTTTCGGGACGGATGGCTTAGGGCGAGACGTCCTTACTCGCGTTCTCTTTGGCGGGCGGATTTCGATGTTTGTGGGCTTAATGGTTGTTGCCATCACTCTTGTGATCGGTGTTCCTATTGGTGCTATTGCCGGATATTTTGGGGGGTGGATAGACAACATCCTCATGAGAATCATCGATGCTGTCCTGGCGTTGCCCTCGTTAATGGTCTTGATTTTGCTGAGCGCCATACTACGTAGTACAGATTTGCCATTCGTCAAGAGCAATAATGTGATGACGATCGCTGTCGTCATTGGCATCCTTGCCTGGCCGACGGTTGCCCGATTGGTGCGAGCTGTTTTTCTAACCTTCCGCGAAATGGAATATGTCACAGCCGCACGAGCTTTAGGAGCATCTGATCGGCAGATCATGTTGGGCGAAATCTTGCCCAATGGATTTGGCCCCATCATTGTTGAATCGACGTTGGAAGTCGGGTACGCCATTATGGAAGAATCCGGGCTATCTTTCCTGGGATTCGGGATCATGCCGCCTACACCAAGTTGGGGAAATCTGCTTAACAACGCGCAAGAACATCTAACCCAGTACCCATGGTTGGCAATCTTTCCCGGTGTGATGATCTTTCTGACGATCATTTCGATCAACTTCATAGGAGATGGTTTACGGGATGCACTGGATCCATATAAGGTTCTCGCAAAAATCGAAGAGTAGTGCATTACTTGATGCAATGGCGTCCTTCAACAAGTCGAGTTCTTCAGGAGCAGCTGATTGACGATCATTAACGATCGATACCTGCTTGAAGTCAACGAACTTAAAACATGTTTTGACACCGAGGATGGTGTCGTCAATGCGGTGGATGGGGTTGACTTTTACCTCAAGCGGGGAGAAGTCCTGGGATTGGTTGGTGAGTCAGGCTGTGGGAAAACCGTCACGGCACTCTCCATCATGCAACTCATCAGAAAGCCCGGCCGGATTGAGCAGGGCGAGGTGATTTTTGGAAATCTGAATCTGCGAACTGCTTCGGAAGCCAAAATCCAGAGCATTCGTGGCAACCGTATCTCGATGATCTTTCAGCAACCCCAATCCAGTTTGAATCCTGTTTTCACAATCGGAAATCAGTTGGCTGAGGTTTTCGAAATCCACAAGAATATGAGTAATACGGAAGCTTGGGAAAGGTCGGTGGATCTATTGCGCTTGGTTGGCATCCCAGACCCGGAGCAGAAAGCGAATGCTTATCCCCATGAGATGTCTGGCGGTCAAGCCCAACGGGTGATGATTGCCATGGCACTTGCGTTGCGCCCTGAACTTCTGATTGCAGACGAGCCGACAACGGCACTGGATGTGACCATCCAAGCACAAATACTTGATTTAATCCGAGATCTGCGTAACCAAATGGATACCGCTGTGCTCCTTATTACGCATGATCTCGGTGTGATCGCAGAAATCGCCGATCGGGTCGCCGTAATGTATGCGGGCCAAATTGTTGAGCAGGCCACTGTTACACATCTCTTCGAGAGGCCTCTTCATCCTTATACCCTGGGTCTGATTCGATCGATCCCTATCCTTGGGGAGGTCAAAGATCGACTGGATGTCATCGACGGTGTAGTACCAAGTCTGATTGATCTGCCTCCAGGCTGCCGATTTGCTCCGCGTTGCCGGGCGCGCAAAGAGCATCATCTATCCATTTGCACTGAGAGAATACCTGACCTGAAGCCCGCACAACCTGGGCACACAGTGCGATGTTGGCTATTTCAAGACTTTCAAACACACAAAGCACCGGGAGCGGTTTGAGAACCTTTTTTGGGGGGCTCTCTCATAGAAGTTGGAATTAGAGGGAGCGGAGACCACCTATAAACAGATATGACTAATGCAAACAGTAAAGAACTGGTGAAGGTCCAAGACCTGGTGAAATACTTCCCGGTGCGTGGAGGCGTTCTCAAACGCATTGTTGATTGGGTACAAGCTGTGGATGGGGTGAGTTTCACCATTGAAGAAGGTGAGACTCTGGGGTTGGTCGGGGAATCGGGATGCGGGAAATCAACGCTCGGTCGTACGCTGCTCCATTTGCTCGAGCCGACAAGTGGTACGGTGCAATTCAAGGGTGTTGATGTCTTCGACCTTCCGAGAGAAGAAAAGAAATCGTTGCGTAGGGATATGCAGATCATCTTCCAGGATCCATACGCTTCACTGAACCCGCGCAAGCCGATTAGTGATTCGATCATGGCTGGCCTGAATATCCATAACATCGGCACAAAAGCTGAGCGCGGGGATATGGTCATGGACATCCTACGGAAAGTTGGTCTGGAGGATTATCATGCCCACCGCTACCCACACGAATTCTCTGGCGGGCAGCGACAGCGTATCGGTATCGCTCGCGCGATCGTATTGCGTCCCGGGTTCATTATCTGTGATGAGCCGGTGTCCGCATTGGACGTATCGATTCAATCCCAGGTGCTTAACCTCCTCCAAGAATTGCAAGAGGAATTTGGACTAACCTATTTGTTTATTGCGCACAATCTTTCGGTTGTTGAGCACATTTCTGATCGGGTGGCAGTAATGTACCTTGGAAAAATTGTAGAACTTGCCCCTCGGCAAGAGTTGTTTAGGAATCCGCTCCATCCATACACTAAGGCACTCATGTCGGCTATCCCGATACCAAAACCAAATCTGAAACGCGAACGTATTATCCTGCAAGGTGAAGTCCCGAGCCCACTGAACCCACCTCAAGGATGCCGGATGCATCCTCGCTGTCCGATCGCGATGGAGCAATGTTCTGTAGAAGAACCCGAATATCTTGAAGAGAGGTCGGGTCATTGGGTTGCGTGTTTCCGGGCGGGAGTTGGCTAATGAGATATGTGCCAGCACAGGGAGATTTCTTCTCTTGAATTGGGAGAAACTGAAGGGCGTTGAAATAGAATCCGCACCTCAAAAGAATCACGATCTTGGAGGGACCTATTTACATAGAAACTATGAGTAAGTCCCGGACAATAAAACCAACTCAGCCGAGCGCGATTTCTGCACCACTATGATGCCCATCAATGTGATCGAGGAGAACCACAATGCCCGTACCAACCGAGATACTTTATCTTACAGAAAGTGATGTCCAAGAATCCTTATCTGTCGCCGATGCAGTCGATCTGGCAGAAGAAGGAATCAAAGCAGATTCAGCCGGTCGGGTCAATGGCAATAAGTTCTACATGAACGTCGGTGAGAACGCCTTCGTTAAACCCTTCTCCGGCTATATTGATGGGGAAGAGTACGCCTTTATCAAAACCTTCAGTTACTTCCCCAACAACCCGGAAAAATACAACCGTCCCACCACTTCTTCCATGGTGATCCTGCTCGACGCTGAGACCGGGCTTCCTGCTTGTTTCATGGAGGCCAGTTGGGTGACAGGATTGAAGACAGCCGCATCCACTACTGTAACCACGGCATATCTGGCACGAACCGAGTCTGAGACTATTACAATTTTTGGCGCCGGCACACTGGGGCGCCTCCATCTGCTCGCTGTGGCCGAGCGTTTTGAATTAAAGCAGGCTTTTCTTGTGGATATTCTGCCTGAAGTCGCTGAGAAATGTGCAGCAGAACTTGAACCGATTTTGGGCTTCCCTGTTAAAGCTGTCTTGTTAGAAAACCGGGAAAGTGCCGTAAGGAAATCAGACATCATTTTCACCGTCACTACCGGAAGCCAGGCGCTCTTCGAACATGCCTGGTTGAAACCGGGGACCTTCGTTGCTCGTTTAGGCTCCTATCAGGAAGTGGATCACGACGTCATCACCAAGGCGGATAAAGTGATCGTGGATCAATGGAAATACGTCAGCCCACGAATTCCTGAGATCATCCAATTGAAACAAGAAGAGCGGTTCGATCTTAAGGATGTCCACGCGGAATGGCCGGATGTAGTTGCCGGGAAAGTGCCTGGTCGTGAGACTCCAGATGAGATCATCGTCTATATTGCTCTGGGCATCTGGGGCGAGTATGCGGCCATATTGCCGGAGGTATACAGAAAAGCGAAATCCCTGGGCCTGGGCCAGGGATTGCCCTGTTCGCACTAGCTAAAGTTCCAGTGAGCAAAATCAAAACTGACAAAGTTGATTTCAATATCACTAACCAAGGAGATACTATGAGCCTGCAAGGAAAAAAGACCAAAGAACTTTTTAACAAAGCGAAGGCCGTTATACCCTACGGTGTAAATTCGAATTTCAGGTATTGGGGCGATGATGATACATTGATCGCAACTCACGGGGAAGGAACCTATGTTTGGGATGCCGATGGGAAGCGCTATATTGATTACCGATTAGGATTCGGGCCAATTATTCTAGGCCATGGCTATCCCACGGTAGTAAACCGAGTTCAAGAAGCGATTCAAGAAGGTACCATCTTTGCCTGGACAACACCTTTTGAAATCGATCTCTGCGAGCGCATCACGCGAATGTGCAAAGTGGATATGGTGCGTCTGACCAATACCGGCACCGAAGCCACCATGCACGCCCTGCGCATCGCTCGCGCACATACGGGCCGGGAGAAGTTCATCAAATTCGAGGGGCAATATCACGGGATGGCTGATTACTTCATGTTCAGCACAGCCTCCGCAAATCCTGGGTCGCTGGGTTCAAAGCGTAGTCCCATCAATTCACCAGCAACCTCGGGGATCCCAAAGGGCATTGTCCAGTATGTGATCAATCTCCCCTTTAATGATTTTGAACGTTTAGAAGAAACTGTTGACGCGCAATGGGGCGACATCGCCGCTATCTTCGTTGAGCCGATGCTTGGAAACGCTGCCGGCATCATGCCGAAGCAGGGTTATCTCGAGAAAGTGCGAGAGCTTAGTGACAAATACGGCATCGTGTTGGTTTTCGATGAAGTAAAAACCGGGTTCAGGATCGCCAACGGTGGTGCCCAGGAGTTTTTCAACATTCAGGCCGACCTGGTGACCTACGCAAAAGCAATGGGAAATGGCTTCCCGATTGCGGCCATCGCAGGAAAAGAAGATGTCATGATGACAATCGAGCCTGGGGCAATGGCGCATGGCGGGACCTATTCTGGAAACGTTGTCGGCACCGTAGCGGCAATCGCCACGCTCGAACTACTCGAAACGGAGCCCATCATCGAAACCATCAACAAACGTGGTGAAGCGTTAATGTTTGGTATTGGTGAAATCCTGACTGAAGCCGATATCCCGCACGCATTACCCGGAGTCCCATCCATGTTTGGGATAGTTCTCGGGGTTGACCAGGAGCCTCAAGATTTCAGGGAATATTTCAAGGGCGATGGCGAACTCTACGAAAATCTCGCCATGCAATTGATCCAGCGGGGCGTGCAGCCAGATGGCGATGCCCGTGAACCCTGGTTCTTATGCTATGCCCTGAGCGAAGACGATGTGAACGAGACGCTGAATGTATTCAATGACTCGGTGAAAGCTGCTAAGGAATAGGATCGATTTTCGCTGAGTCCAAAATTAGGATTGGACTAGAGGAGGATTTAATGCGTGTTTTAGTTCTTGGTGGAGCTGGAGCAGTATGCAACGAAACCACTCGTGATTTGGTTAAGTACAGTGATTTCGATGAAATTGTTGTGGCCGATTACAACCTTGAAGCCGCGAATGCGCTCGTTGAAAAGATAAAGGATAAAAGGTTAGAGACAGTTTTTTTCGATGCGAATGATTACAACTCGATGCTTAAATTGTTTCCTGGGTTCGATGTGGTTGTCAACGGCCTCCCCTGGAAGTATGACCTGATCGTAACAAAGGCATGTGTAGAAGTTGGCGTAAATGGCCTGGATGTTTCAACAGAGGAAGATCAATGGGATTTCCATATCACCGCCAAAGACAAAGAGATGATCTTTATCCCTGGCGTCGGGGCAACCCCGGGGATCACCAACGTCATGGCCCGACACGCCGCGGACCAAATGGATGAGGTCGATGAGATTCAGATCAACTTTGCGGCTTTCCGTTGCCCGGCCCCTGCGCCAGGGTTGTTGATCACTTTCCTGTATGAGTTCCATCCCAAAACGGAAGAACGAGTCTACTTCGAAGATGGCGAGTTCGTTTGGGTGGGACCGTTTGAAGGATTAAAAACCGTGAACTTCATTGGCCCTATAGGCAAACAAGAAGTTTGTTATATCCCTCACGAGGAGACCTGGACGATGCCACAGAGTCTGGGGGCGAGAGCTGTCTCGGTGCGAGGCTGCTTCCCCCCACACGCCATGAGATTGGCCAGAGCATTGTTCGAATCGGGTTTGTATAGTGAGGAGCCTATCTCGGTCAAGGGGGTTGAAACCACTGCATTTGAGATGATGCACGAAATCCTGCTTCAGCTACCAGAGACGAAAGAAACCCCGCTCTGGGCTTACGGTCTGGTTGTTGACGTCTTTGGCAAAAAGAATGGGCATGAGGTCAAGATCAAGCACTGGAACCAGCACCCGCCCATGAAAGAGTGGGGAGGTAAAGCAGCATATTACAAAAACATCGCCATCCCTTTGAGTATTGGCGCACAAATGATCGCTCGTGGCGACATAGAAGCAAGAGGTGTATTGCCACCTGAAACCGTGATCGATCCCGAAATCTTCTTCGCGGAGTTGGAGAAGCGGGGAATCAAAATACGACAACAAGTTGAATGAAATCAACTTCGCTGGCGCGAAATTCCTTGCGGGCCAGTCAAGCCAGATCATTATTGGACGGAGGTACCGATGAGTCTTGACAAAGACAGGCTGTCTGCAGATGATATCGCCCGAATGAGCAGGGAATTTACCTTCTTCTCCTGGTCAGTACAATCGGAGGTAAACCCCATCCCCATCGATCATGCTGAAGGGGTTTACTTCTGGGATGCGACAGGGAAACGCTACATTGATTTCTCAGCCCAACTAATGAACGTTAATATCGGGCACCAACACCCGAAAGTGATCAAAGCAATCAAAGACCAAGCTGATAGGTTGTGTTATGCCCATCCGGGCCTGGCAACCGAGCCACGTGCTCTCCTCGGGGAACTGCTGGCAGAGGTTACACCAGGGAATTTGAGAAAAACGTTCTTTTGTTTGGGGGGCGCGGAGGCAAATGAGAATGCCATCAAGATGGCTCGTTTGTATACTGGCCGCCGCAAGATCCTCGCCCATTATATTTCTTATCATGGCGCAACACATGGAGCGATTGCTCTAACGGGCGACAACCGTCGTTGGTCAGTGGAACCGACCATGCCTGGGGTGGTACATGTGCTCAACCCATATTGTTATCGCTGTCCCTTTGGTTGGACTCGGGATACCTGCCATCGCGAGTGCATCGACCATATCGAAGAAGTGATCCAGTACGAAGGTCCAGAGGATATTGCGGCCATCTTCCTCGAGGGAGTTGTGGGCTCGAATGGCATCATTGTGCCTCCCGACGACTACTGGCCGCGTGTGCGCGAGATCTGCGACAAATACGGCATATTGTTGATCTCTGATGAAGTCATGAGCGGTTTCGGACGTACAGGGAAGTGGTTCGCCGTGGACAATTGGGATGTCGCCCCAGATATCATTACAATGGCCAAGGGGATAACTTCCGGATATGTTCCGCTGGGTGCAGTCGTTGTCTCGGAGAGAATCGCGAAGCACTTTGAAGACAACAAATTGTGGTGTGGACTGACGTACAGTGCACATCCTTTGTCCTGTGCGGCAGGTGTTGCTACAGTAAAAGTATATGAGGAAGATGGCCTGATCGATAATGCTGCCGAGGTCGGGACACATTTAGGAGCGCGTTTGGAGGAATTGAAATCAAACCATCCCTCGGTAGGTGATGTGCGTTATATTGGCTTGTTTTCGGTGATTGAAGTCGTAAAGGATACATCGACCAAAGCGCCGATTGCCACTCGAAATGCCAAAGGCGCTGAACTGGCTACCATGAATGAGGTGGGGAGGTACCTTCGAGAAAATGGCCTGTTTACGTTCATCAAAGCGAACCTGATATTTATCGTACCTCCTCTGTGTATCACCAAATCACAGATTGATGAAGGATTAGAGATCATCGACCAGGCCCTGCGCATCACAGACGCGGAGGCCAAGGCATAAAACTGCGAGTGGCAAAGAAACCGGAAGGTGGACGGGGACTTGAAATCAACAAGTTAGTTTCCCGGAAACTGAACTGACATTCCCATGATGGAGACAAACATGACGACAGAGAAATTGAAAAATTATTATGGCGGCCAATGGGTCGCTTCAACTTCAAGTGAGATTCTGCCGGTCCATAATCCGGCCACTAATGAGATCATTGGACAGGTGCCACTATCGCCTCCCGGTGAAGTAGACAAGGCCGTCCAGGCGGCAAGCGCCGCTTTTGAAGGTTGGCAGCATACCCCGGCGACTGCTCGCATTCAGCCACTCTTCCGGTTGAAGGATTTGCTGGAAGTGCACTTTGACGACATCGCACGCACGATTTCTTTGGAAAACGGAAAGACCCTGGGCGAATCTGGCGGCGAGATGCGCCGGGCGATCGAGAACGTGGAAGTCGCTTGCGGTATCCCCTTCATGATGCAGAGCCAATTTTCTGAAGACATCGCAGAAGGCATCGACGAGTTCATGATCCGTCAGCCAGTAGGGGTGGTGGCTATCATCGCCCCCTTTAACTTCCCCGGCATGATCCCCTTCTGGTTCCTGCCTTATGCAGTTGCAACGGGCAATACCGTGGTCATTAAACCCTCAGAACGTTGCCCGATGACCATGCACAAGATCGTTCCCTTATTCGAACAAGCTGGATTTCCACCGGGCGTGATCAATCTGGTCAATGGTGGACCAGACACGGTGAATGCATTGCTCGATCACCCTGAGATTAAAGCCGTTAGCTTCGTCGGATCCACACCGGTGGCGCGCCACGTCTATGCCCGCGCTGCGGCAAACGGGAAACGCGTCCAGGCTCAGGGAGGGGCTAAAAATCCTTTGGTCATCATGCCCGATGCCGATGTCGAAATGACCACGCGGATTGTAATCGATTCTGTTTTTGGTAACGCTGGACAGCGCTGTTTAGCGGCTGCCACCCTCATTTTAGTGGAAGAGGCCAAAGATATTTTCATCCCGGCCTTTCGCGATGCAGCTGCAGAACGCGTGGTCGGATGCGGTCTGGATGAGGGGGTCCAAATGGGGCCGGTCATCAACCCTAAATCCAAATCACGCATCCAGGGCATCATCGATCAGGGTCTTCAGGAGGGGGCAGAAATAATCTTGGACGGGCGTGAAGCCACCATCATCGGGTACGAAAAAGGGAATTTCCTGCTCCCAACGATCCTGGGCAATGTTTCTCCTGCTGGAAAGGTAGCCACAACGGAGATTTTTGGCCCCGTGATGGCAACTCATTCTGTTAATAACCTGGATGAAGCGATCAAGCTGGTCAACGAGCGCCAGTATGGGAACATGGCCTGCATCTTCACCAGCAGCGGAGGAGCCGCACGCCGCTTCCGGAACAGAGCTCAAGCTGGAAACGTCGGTATTAATATCGGCGTGGCCGCCCCGATGGCCTTTTTTCCGTTCAGCGGCTGGAAGGATAGTTTCTTCGGTACCCTTCATGGGCAAAGCGCGCATGCGGTTGAGTTCTTCACCCAGACCAAAGTGGTAGTGGAGCGCTGGCTCAAAGAGTGGACCCGAGAATTCTAGGAGGCATAATGTTTTCTGAGACCCCGGATATCATTTCGATTTCCTCACATCACAAGATTGATGTATTGAGTGCTTCCGAATTAGAGTCGTTAAAAAGTGGAACCATGCAAGTTTTATCTGAGGTGGGAGTGTATTACCCGAGCCAAAAAGCGCTGACGATTTTTGCGGATCATGGTGCGGCTGTGGATTGGGATAGCAATATCGTCCGGATTCCGCAGGATCTGGTGAAAAAAGCGATGGCCACTGCGCCACGAAGTTTCGTGTTGGCAGGCCGCGAGGAACGATTTGACTTAACCCTGGATGGGACAGCATCCTACCTTGCGACGGATGGGTGTGGTGTGCATGTCATCGATCCGCATACCCGTGAGAAGCGTGCCTCATGCAAGGCCGATGTAGGCATGATGGCCCGTATCAGTGACGCCCTGCCCATGGTTAGTTTCTTCTGGCCCATGATCAGTGCCCAAGATCATGGCAAAGCGGCTCCTTTGCATGAATGCCATGCTGGATTGACAAACACACTCAAGCACGTGCGCGGCGGCACAACCGTCCACCCTGAACTGGCGCCTTCGATTGTTGAGATGGCCACCGTGGTAGCAGGCAGCGAAGCTGAACGACGCAGTCGACCCCCTGTTTGTGCCAATATCTGTACGATTGCGCCCTTGGCTCAAGATGCCCATGGCATTGAAACCGCTTTGATCTATGCAGAGGCGGGCATTCCCATCAGTTTTATGGCCATGCCTACTATGGGATCAACAGCCCCAGCATCAGTTCTCGGTGCAATCACAGTGGGCGATGCCGAGGTTGTCAGCGCGATGGTCTTAATGCAATTGGCTCATCCAGGGGCTCCGGTATTCCATTCGATTATCACCTCGCTTATGAATCCACGCACCGGCGGGTACATCGGTGATGTACCCCTCCCGGTGTCATTGATCGCCGTACAGCTTGCCCATGCTTGGAATGTTCCCAGCCTGGGCGGTGGTTCTTTTAGTAGTGATGCACTCGATATCGGCTGGCAGTCAGCATTCGAAGCTGGTTTCGGCGGTGTCCAGATTCCTCTGGCTGGGGGTGAAATATGTGGGTACTTGGGGTTGATGAACTCTTCCATGATCCTGTATCCAGAGCAGATCATTCTGGACGCAGAGATCGCCATGAATGTCTACGATACGTACAAGACATTCGAGTTGAGTGATTTTAACGAAACTCTGGCTGTGATCAAAGCGGTAGGGTCGCGAGGTCATTATCTGCGCCAAAAGCATACCCGCACGCACATGCGTGATTTTCATTACTCGCCAATCTTTCATCAGCAAGACACAGATGGTACGTTGCGAGATCCGCGTGATTTGGCTATTGAAGGGTTCCAAAAGATTTACGACTCACACCAACCCGAGCCTTTACCAGATAGCGCCCTAAAAGAAATGGATCAGATCTTAGCCGCTGCGGATAAAACCGCGAAAAAATTAGCGAGTTGACATGGCAGATAATCAATCATTAGGAAAACCAAACAGCATGCTTCCCGAGCATGCGAAAGTAGTCATCATCGGGGGAGGTGTGATAGGTTGCAGCACAGCCTATCACCTGGCAAAACTGGGCTGGAAGGATATTGTTTTGTTGGAGCGTGCCCAGCTCACCGCAGGTACAACCTGGCACGCCGCTGGTCTGATTGAAGCAGGTGGCTTTTTCAGCGCGACCTCTATCGAAATGGCAAGATACACTCTGGACCTATTCAGCTCCCTGGAGGAAGAAACCGGCCTATCGACGGGCTATAGGGGGGTGGGAATGATCTCATTAGCCTCTTCCCATGATCGCCTGGAAGAACTGCGGCGGATCGCTGCATTCGACCGAGAACTTGGCGTTCCTGTGGAGGAAATCTCCCCTGAAAAAGTCAAGGAACTATGGCCGCTGGCCCACACCGATGACATCCTGGCTGGCTTCTTTTCACCGGGAGATGGTCGCGTTAATCCTGTCGACGTTACGATGGCGCTGGCAAAAGCGGCTCGCATGCACGGAGCCCAGATCTTCGAGGAGACTGCTGTCACTGGCTTTACAACGGAAGAGCAGAGAGTAACTGGAGTCGTCACGGACAAAGGTGAAATCCAGGCAGAGTATGTGGTCAACTGTGCTGGCATGTGGTCACGCGATATTGGCAAAATGGCTGGCGTGGATGTCCCTCTACAGCCAGCCGAGCATTACTACCTGATTACGGAACCGATAGAAGGCGTTCATCCAGATTTACCGGTTTTGGTGGATCTCGACAAGTACGCCTACTATCGCGAAGAAGTTGGGGGCATCTTATTTGGATTATTCGAACCCGTATCTGCACCCTGGGCGCTGGATGGCATCCCTAAAGACTTCACTTTTGGTGAGATCAAGCCCGATTGGGACCGTATGATGCCGTACGTGGAAGAGGCTATGAAACGTATACCCGTCCTGGAGAAAGCGGGGATTAACAAGTTCTTTTGCGGTCCGGAGAGCTTCACGCCCGATTTGGGCCCCATGATGGGATTAGCCCCGGCGCTGGATAACTTCTATGTTGCTGCAGGTTTCAACTCATTAGGCATTCTGATGGGCGGCGGTGCCGGGCGTGTGATGGCCCAGTGGATTGTGGATGGTGTGCCGGATGTTGATATCACCGAAATCGATATCGCCCGGATGCTGCCGTTTCAAAACACCCCCCGTTATCTGAAGGACCGCACGGTCGAATTGCTTGGGTTCATGTTCGAAGATGGCTATCCTAATAAGCAAGTCAAAACCGCCCGTAATGCGCGTAAATCTGCGTTCCATAACCGGCTGGTAGATGCCGGTGCCTACTTTGGTGTGTATGCTGGGTGGGAGTATCCGGATTGGTTCGCACCGGAGGGCGTGGAGCCAAAAGTCGTGTATTCCTGGGGACGGCAGAACTGGTTTGAGTACAGTGCCGCTGAACACCGGGCAACCCGGGAAAATGTGACGATGCTCGATTATTCCGTGATGGGGAAACTGTTAGTGCAGGGACACGATGCCGAAAAAGTTCTCAATCGTATTTGTGCCAATAATGTCGCTGTGCCGATCGGGCGTTGTGTGTACACGCAATGGCTGAATGAGACTGGCACAATCGAGGCAGATTTAACCGTCACTCGTCTGGCCGAAGACCAGTACCTCATCCTTACCGGTGATGGCACGATTACAGCGGTACAGGCCTGGCTAAGACGCCATATTCCTGAGGATGCGCATATTTATGTGACCAACATCACCTCGGCCTACAGCGTGCTGAGCATCCAGGGGCCGAAATCTCGTGATTTCTTAAGTAACGTAACAAATGCCGATATGTCCCATGAGGTGTTCCCGTTTCTTATGATGCAACAAATCGATATTGGTTATGCTCTCGTTAAGGCCCTACGAATTACTTATATGGGTGAATTGGGGTGGGAGCTTTATATTCCCACGGAATTTTCCCTGCATGTCTACGACATGCTTATGGAGGCGGGAGCAGAATTCGGATTGAAACATATGGGGCTGCAAGCCTTAGATTCATTGCGGCTAGAGAAAGCCTACCGAGATTATGGTGGTGACATCGACAATACCGATACACCCCTAGAAGTTGGCCTGGGTTACTTTGTGGATTTTGATAAACCCGGCGGGTTTATTGGTCGGGACGCATTACTGCGTTTGAAAGAAAGCGGTTATCGCTATCGAATGCCCCAGTTCTTGCTCGAAGATCCTGAACCACTGCTTTATTTCGGTGAGACTATTTACCGGAATGGGGTATCTGTAGGCCATATCATGGCAGGTGGTTATGGGCATACTCTGGGTGCTTCCGTTGGTGTTGGCCCTGTCGAGAATGAGGGCGAGCCGGTAAGCGTTGACTACATCAAGGATGGCTCATATGAGATCGACATTGCGGGGGTGCGTTATCCAGCGAAAGCATCCCTGCGACCGATGTACGATCCCAAGTTAGAAAGGGTGCGCCGCTAAGCTACTTGAAATAGTCACGTTCAAGTTGTGTAAATAGAGAAGACCCTCTCCAACGGGAGAGGGTCTTGGTAATTGAATCTCATATTCCAAGTTGGTCAGCCACCCAACCCAAATCCAGTTCCTCCAGCTTGGTTCGTGTGGGATTGCCAGTTTTGACATCCCAACCACAAAACTCGTAATATTTACCCAGCGCGGAATCAACCTCAGTGGGATCAAGCTTCCAACCATCGCTCACACCCCCTTTGAGTGGTTCGAAGAATTTTTGAGGTAACACATCATCCTTACGGTCAAGCCCCTCACGGGCATTGAAAGCCCGCATCATATTTAGACGCCGCTCACCCACCTTTTGCAATTCATCAAAGCTCACATCCCCCCAACCCGTTACGGTTCGGACGAGTTCAACCATTTCGGCTGGGCCATACAATTGCCACGCCGGACCATAGACGAACTGGCAGAGGTTAAGGCTATCCATGACGCTGTACAAGCGCTGCGAAGCTGCTGTAAAGCGGATCTTCTCATCACTCAACGAGCGTGGTTCTTGTCCCTCACTGAAACCTAACATAGCCATTCGGTCGGTGTAGTACTCGAAATCATCTTCGATGGCCGGATCGTGCTCGTGGGATTGGTGGTCCGCGCCGAAAGGGTTCGTTGCATAGATAATCGCCAGAGAGCGTTTCACGCGCGGCATGTGGGCCGGAGCCTCCTGTCCTTTGCAGGTGATCAAGAATGCTTCTGTGCCACGACCAATTTTCCTGGCAGCGCGTTCGGAGCCTTCAGCTAATAGATCTCCGAATCCCTCGCGTTTTGCTATTTTCTCCGTAAGCTTGACCATCGATTCGGCATTGCCCCATGTAAGGTCGAGTCCATCTGTATCATCGAGGGTCAGTTTGCCTTCGTTAAAAGCCTCGAATGCCCAGGAAATTGTTGCTCCGCACGTAATGGTATCCATGCCGTATTTGTTGCATATCTCGTTGGCTTTGCAGATGGCGGGTAGGTCGCCGATATTGCAGTAATTTCCAAACGTTGAGGTCGTTTCATATTCTGGCCCACCGTAATGCGGGTCGACTTTGTATTGACCTTCGGTAATCTCCACCACGCGCTTGCAGCGTACGGTGCAGGCGTAGCAGGTATCTCGACCCAGGCGGTCCTGTTTGCCCTCAGCCGCACCTCTCAAGACGGTATCGTACATGGTCGTGCCGTCGATAGGTTCCCAATCATCGAACACACCGCTGTTGTAATTGTATGAAGGTAGCGTTCCGGATGCCTGGTTTGCCCCGGTCGCCTCGTTGGTGCCATATTTTGCCAACCCGGCAATGCCGGAGTCCTTCAGGTTGGTCGCGCCCCATTTGGCGAGTTTGCGAAGCCCAACCTTGTCAGCAACACTCGGGCGGTTTCTGCCGCGCACGGCAACTGCCTTCAGGTTCTTGGCGCCCATCACGGCACCCATCCCCGTGCGTCCATTAGCACGGTTGGACATGCTTAAAATCCCAGCGAAGCGCACTCCATTTTCTCCGGCAGGGCCGATTTGTAAAACTTCAACCTTGTCCTCGCCTAGCTCTTCTTTGATGGTCGCTTCGGCTTCGCCAGTTATCAATCCCCACAGATGAGAGGCATCTCGGAGTTCGTAGCTCCCTTCTTGAATCCAGAGATATACCGGCTTTTCGGATCTTCCCTTGATGACGATAGCATCGAACCCGGCAAATTTGAGTTCTGCGGGGAAGAAGCCTCCTCCCTGTGAGTCACCAATCGCGCCGGTCAGCGGTGATTTGGCAGCCGCGGTCATGCGGCTCTGGCCTGAGATGGCTGCCCCGGTCAGCACGCTGAGTGCCAGCACGAGAATGTTATCGGGACCA
>DAOUDJ010000159.1:0-3718 GCA_034430795.1 Anaerolineales bacterium
AACTCGAAGCCGGTGACCGGATCGGGATGATTAAATTCGGGTCACGCGTTGAGCTTTATCTGCCAACCGATTGTCAGGCACTGATTCAACCCGGTGATGTCGTGCGTGCTGGCCTCACACCAGTCGCCAGAAACAGTAAAGTCGATTAGGATAGAGACAAAATCTTTAAATCTAAGGACTTCCTGATGACTACACTTAGACAATATTTGCCGAACTTGATCACCTTCACCACGTTGGCCTGCGGTATGTCTTCCATCGCACTGGCGATTGAAGGACAGCTCAATCTAGCTGGTGTTTTGATCCTGGCAGGTAACCTACTCGATTCGATCGACGGAGGAGTCGCCCGGCGGCTAGGAGTCTCATCTGAGTTTGGCTCACAGCTTGATTCCCTGGTCGACATCATCATTTTCGGCGGGGCAAGTTCGGTCCTGGTGTGGCAGCATCTATCAGAAACCCCACTACTACGGTGGCCTTATTGGATCTCTGGAGTGATTTTCGTCCTCGCCAGTGCATACCGCCTCGCGCGCTTCAACCTTTACACTGACGAAACCAAGCCGAATGAGTCTTTCGGACTAACCACATCTACATCCGGCGGATATCTTGCCCTCGCTGTGCTCGCGGACCGGGCATTCGAGCATCGCCTCTTCCCGGATTGGATCTTCCCGCTGCTCCTTATTATCGTTTCGCTCCTCATGGTTAGCCGCATCCGCTTCCCTGAACTGCATGTTATTTTTCGCCGGCGCCGGATAAGCTTCGCAATTCTGAGTACAAGCATCATCGCCGCTTATTGGTTGACTCCCCAGCTCGTCGGTTTGGGGTTGACGACGGGCTATATCTCTTTCGGCTTGTTCAGAGCTGGGTATCGGATAATGGTGTGAATTTACTGCTCCAACGGATCATAGGTTCCTCTTTCGCATATTATTCGCGTCTCATTGATGGGACAATCAATCCTCATTTCTACGGGCGGGACCGTGTCCTAGCCCTAATCCAGAATCAATTACCCATTGTGTGGGCGGGTTTACACGGACAGAATCGCTTAGCATCCGTTATCGCGAGCTATTTTGTGACCCCAAACGAAAAACCTGTCTGTGCAATTGTCGCTGGGGATCACCGCCAAGTAATGATGGAAAGCTACTATCGAAATATTGGATTCGATACATACGCCGTGGGTATGGAAGAAGACACCTTTGGCGGCGCTCGCGAGTTACTCCGAGCTATCAAAGATCTAAAATCGGGGCGAATAGCCTATTTGTTCTTAGCAATCGACGGGCCAGATGGGCCCGCTTTGATTCCCAAACCCGGTGTGGCCTATATTGCCCAACGTGCCGAAGCATTCATCATTCCGGTTACTTTCGCTAGTCCCCAAGCCATACAACTAAAATCTCGTTGGGATCAAATGGCCATCCCGGTTCCCTTTAGTGATATTTACATTTACTTTGGTCCCTCCTTGGCAATATCAAACAAGATGAAAATCGACGAAATCCTCTCCCTCGTTTCCGAGTCCCTGCGAACGGCAGATCAGAAAGTTAAGGCACTTGCCGCGCGCCCATCAGATGAGGATTATCGTCAATCCCCATAACAACCTTAATTACTTTCCAATCTGCCGGATCCTAATTGGGAATACCCATTACGGCTATTAGGTTTAAGGATCACCTTCTTTAACATTATGATATTGCTCCGGTTATCGGCTTTTTTCTAGCGCTCAATAATTGGATTCTAGCCAAAACAATATTTTATCGGTAAGCGGCCTCGAGAAACTAGAGCAAGCACAAGCGGCTTTTAATCCAATCATCCTGACCACTTGGCATGACCAAAGTCATCTGCTTAACACATTTTTCCCCGCATTTTCGATATCTCCAGTTTTATCCTGATTGTGGCAAGCAAGAAATCCAAGCGGGTTCTAACCGCGCGCGTAAAAATCCTCGGTTTCCAGCCCATCCCGATCAATGTGCGCGATTCCTCCATGACAGCTGCGATTGGGCTTCTACGGGTAGTCAAAGAGAGCTAAAGAGGGAAAACGACCTATAGCGGTCCCAACGGACCGGCCGGTCCCCCGAGGATCTTCAAGCGCGGTACAGTTTTCATCGCCAATTTAGCCCAGGCTCTGATCATCCCCTGCACAGCATACAGCCCCTGTGCTTATCGCTTGCGCCGGTGGGATCTGTATTCCCTTCCCCTCCCATTTGCCCGTATCAATTGCAGCGTCCGCCCCCCATCTCAGTCTCACGCGACGCAGACCTTGATCTGCTGCTCGAACAGGTAATTAACACTGCGAATGAACAGGCGGAAGCTATGGCTAAGAGACAGAAATTGGCTTCGATTTATTCCCACCAAGACAACCCAATGCAAACATAGTAAAAACCCCGCCCTTTCACTTGTTTTGTGAACGCGGCAAAGTTATCCTCTAACTGTAGTTTTTCATGAACGATTGAAACGTCCCGCAGTGGGATTTACGGGACGACCCTCCCATCCGCCAGGCGGATGGTTCTCATCGCGCGACTTGCCAGTTCGTCATCATGGGTAACCATGAGGATCGTCTTTCCGCGCGATATCAGATCCTCAAAGAGGCGGATAATCTTGGCTGAAGCATAGGAATCCAGGTTCCCTGTGGGTTCGTCGGTTGCGATAATTGGGGGATCATTGGCAAGCGCGCGCGCGATCGCCGCCCGCTGCTGCTGCCCACCAGAGAGTTTCGCCGGAAGCGCATCCGCCTGGTCCTCGATGCCGACCAATTCTAGAAGATGCATTGCGCGATCGTTACGTTCTTGTCGATCGAAGACGCCCCCAAAATCCATCGGCAGGCGTACATTCTCAAGAACGGAAAGCATGGGTAGAAGCTGGAAAAATTGAAAGACAACCCCCACGTTCTTTCCGCGCCAGACAGCGATTTCCCCTTCGTCCAGCTCATGCACTGCGGCGCCGGTGACAAAGATTTCCCCATCAGTGGGTCGATCGATGCCGGTCAGCATGTTAATAAGAGTCGTCTTCCCACTGCCTGACTTTCCGACGATGGACACGAATTCGCCCTTATCGATGCGCAGGTCTACATCTCTCAACGCTGTGAAAGATCCCGCAGACGTTTCATAGATTTTAGAAACCTTATTGAACGCGATCAGATGGCCGTTCGCGCTATATTTCCCGGCCCCTGAGCCGTTTGAACCTGACTTATTCCAAAATGTCTTCACATGATCACCATTATCATTTATTCATAATCCAGGACTTCGCGCACGGTGAGCCTGGCAGCTCTCCTCGACGGCGCAAGACTTGAGAAAACAGCAATGAACCCAACAACTACCAACCAAAGAAGCAGTCCCGGGAAGGAATATGTATAGATGAGATCAGCTTGCATTACGGCATTCACGACCGCACCCGCAAGTGCTCTGCCGGACGGCCCAGAGAGCATCGCGCCCAACACCCAACTGATCAGACCGACCACGACGCCTTCAATGACGATGACTTGTCGCACGGAGGTGTTGGAGGCACCAACTGCGCGCAGGACTCCGATCTCGCGTGTACGTTCAAGAACATTGATTCCGAGAGTCCCTGTAAGCCCCAATCCCCCCACTAGAGCCAGAAGCCCGGCCATGATCATCAAGACGACCAGAATAAGGTCGAACACATCCGTGAAATCGCCAAAGATCGCGTGGCGCGTGATGCTCGTGCTCTTACTTAGGCTCGCATTTTCAAAACGAGTCTCCAACTGGAATGCGATCGCATC
>DAOUDJ010000160.1:0-6263 GCA_034430795.1 Anaerolineales bacterium
CTACTTGTATCCCAGGCTACAGCCAATCGTCCAGTCCCAATAGAGTGGATTACTGGAGCTGCATCCGCCGCCCCAGGAAGCGAAGCGATCGATCCGCTCAACATTAATGGGTTCTTCTCCACCGCGGGGACGTTTTTTGGCCTCGGCGCCGGCGCTGCGCTCCTCTATCAATGGGGGGGCTTCTATGTCAGCGGTCCTTGGTGGCAGAGATTGCTCCGCTATCTGGCAGGCCTCGTGGGTGTGGTCTTAATCTATTTCGGGTTCAGCGCGATCTTCCCCAGTGGGGACGATCTGTTGGCCAATATTTTTCGATACGTACGCTACGGGGCGGTCGGATTCTGGGTCGCCTACCTTGGGCCAAGAGTATTTGTGCTCCTTCGTCTAGCAAATGAGGATGCGTAGGAAGGCTGACTTCTACACTAACTTGTATACAAATTAAGGGAGAATCTCCCGGAGGAATGCGATGCAATCAATATTCACCCACGACAACTATTTACTAAAGCGACAGGTTTTCGCACTAACGGGCAAGGTTCGTGTGTATTCCCCTTCCGGTACGCTGACGCTTTTTTCCGAACAGAAGATGTTCAAGCTGCGGGAGGACATCCGCGTTTTCGAGGATGAGGCGAAGACCCGCGAGGTGCTTTGGATTCAAGCTCGACAGATCATCGATTTTGCGGCCGCCTACGATGTAACCGATCAGACGACGGGGCAAAAAGTCGGTGCGCTACGTAGAAAAGGCTGGCGGTCGATGCTGCGTGATGCGTGGGAGGTGCTGGATCCCTACGATCAAGTGATAGGCGTCATTCAGGAAGACAGCCCGATGAAGGCTATTCTGCGCCGATTGTTGCTTGGATCGCTCCTGCCGCAGCGGTACGAAGTCCTCATCGGAGACCGTGTGGCGGCAACCTTCCAGCAGCGGTTCCATCTCTTCCGCTACCAAATGGAGATCGACTTTCCAGCGAATGAGCAAACCTTTGACCGCCGTCTGGGACTCGCTGCCGCGATCCTTTTAGCGATCATTGAGGGGAAACAGAAATCGTAAGTCTGGTTTGTTGGATGTTTTGGATTCAACCCAGCCAACCCAAGTGTTTCCATACCATCACCGGAGATGGAATCAAGCAGATTCCATCTCCCGCCATAAGAACCAGTGCCCTTTGCGATCCCCGGCATCCTTAGGCGCCCGGTCAAAATAAATGTCGAATACACGCCCCCCGTGGATACGCACCCGGAAATAGAAGCGGCCTACTCCGCGTGAGCCCCGGCGTTCCGTTTTCATCAGATTCTCCGGTCTCATGTTCAGCGCCATCCGGCCCTTGCGCGAATAATCAAACCAGGAGGAGATCACTTCCTCAACCTTGTAATTCTGTCCCTTCCAGAGGATGCTATCCGGCGCTGTGGGTTTCTTGCTTAGAAGTGGGGGGGTTTCATGCCCGACATCGATCTTTTCGCTGATGAAGCGAAGAGGCGACCATTCAATCGTCATCGGGGGATACTTCTTCGTGGACCCAGGCACGGGTTGCGGGTGCGGCGATGCAAGCCAGATTGCCGAGCGCGAAGAGCGTCGCCGGTCCAACAAACATCAACGAAAGCACGTTAATCAAGATTGCAGCCCCATACCCCCATTGTCTATGCAGCCAGATCCCCCATATCGCCCCTGATAAGCCGGCGCCGAGTACAACCGCAGGCCACGCTAGCGCATCGGGCGAGAGAAAAATCCATTGAGTGAAGCCTTTTGTGAAGATGTGGAAGGGGTCCAACCAGGAGGCCCCTGGCAGCATGACGATGGGATTCCAACCGAAGAGTCGAATGGCAAGACCGTTTACAGCGAGGTAGGTGCCGAGTATGAAGCTAGAAAGGGTTAGAAGGCACAGCGTAAATGGAGGTTTACGATCGTCCATAGGGTTCCTTATAAAATGAAGGGGCCGGGAGTACCCGGTCCCTTTTTGCCTCAGATTCCGATCAGTCCTCTTCCTGCTTACTGATCTCCCTCTTGCGCGCGGCGATGAGTTCCTCTGCCACGTGTGAAGGGACAACTTGATAGTGGCTCAATGACATCGAGAACACGCCACGCCCACCCGTCATCGACCGAATGTCGGTCGTGTAACGTCGTATCTCGGCAAGTGGAACTTGCGCGGTAACCACGCTCCGCCCTCGTTCGGTCTCCATCCCCTGGACACGTGCCCGGCGGGTGTTCAGATCCCCGAGGACATCGCCCATGTTCGCTTCGGGAACAGTGATACGAAGATCCATGACCGGTTCGAGCATAACCGGGGCTGCTTTGTTCATTGCCTGTTTGAACGCCTCCCGGCCGGCGACCTCAAAAGCGACCGCCTTTGAGTCGACCGGATGCTCCTTGCCGTCAACGATGAGAACCCTGACTTTCTCGACGGGGTAACCGGCGATTACACCCTGCTTCATCACGCCCTTCACGCCCTTCTCGATAGCGGGCATAAAGCCTTGTGAGATCGAGCCGCCGAAGACCTTATTAACGAATTCGAACTGCCCTTCCTCTAGCGGTTCGATATCCATGTGAACTTCAGCAAACTGCCCTGCGCCACCTGTCTGCTTCTTATGGCGGTATTCGGCATGTCCGCTCTTTGTAATTGTCTCCCGGTAGGGAACACGGGGCATTTCTGTATTGAGGCCGACCTGGAACTTGACTTCCGCCTTACGAATGGCGACATCGATATGCTGATCTCCCATCCCCTGCAATATGGTTTGGTTTGTGCTTGGTTCCTGGTGCCAGGAGAGTGTGGGGTCCTCTTCGCAGAGACGTGTCAGCGTGGGGCTGATCTTCGTCGAGTCCGCTTGCGTTTTCGGTGATATCGAAACGGAGAAAAGCGCGTTGGGGTATTCTGGCTTCGCGATTGTGAGCGGATACCCTTTATCGCCGAGGGTGTCGCCCGTTTCCGTCTCACCAAGCTTTGCCACCGCACCGATGTCCCCGGCGTGGAGATTCTTGACCACGAATTGTTCCTTGCCCCGCAAAATATACAACGAACCCAATCGCTCCTCGGTTGCCTTGGTGTGATTCCACACCCGGCTGTCCGCGGTGAGCGTCCCGGAGAGCACACGCATATAGGTGAGCTTTCCTACAAATGGGTCAGCTGTAGTCTTCCACACATAGACTGCCAGGGCTCCGGAATCGGAAGCTTCAATGACCTCTTCTCCTGCTGCTCCTTGTGCCTTCACCGGTTCGGCGTCGGCAGGGGAGGGGAAGAGCTCAATCATCGCCTCCATGAGCGGCACTACGCCCGTCGTCTTACCGGCAGCGGTCACGAAAACCGGTATAAATTGACCGGAGCGAACCGCCGATTTAAAACCTTTGGCAATTTCTTCGGCGGTCAGATCTTCGCCTTCGAGGTATTTCTCAAGCAGGGCATCGTCCCCCTCCGCCGCAGCTTCAACCAGAGCGATGCGCGCCTTTTCCGCCTGCTCTTGATATTCGGCGGGAATATCCTCCATCGCTTCCCCCTCAGCCGGACGAGCCTTCATGTTGAAGAGATCAATAACCCCCTTGAATTCACCTTTCTCACCCCAGGGAAGCTGGACAGGGATGAAGGTTGCATTCGGGGAGAGATTGCTCGCCGCAGAGAGAGCCGTCTTGAAGTTGGCATTATCGCGATCCATCTTGCTGATGACGACAAACCGCGGCAGATTGAACGTATTGCAATACTCCCAGACGATTTCCGTACCCACTTCAACTCCGGCGACGGAATCCACGAAAACAACTGCCGCATCGGCCACGCTTAATGCTGAAATCACTTCGCCGACAAAATCCGTGTAGCCAGGAGTGTCAAGGATATTTAACTTATGCTTTTTGAACTCAACTGGGAGGAGTGAGGTGGAGAGTGAAAGAGTGCGACGGACCTCCTCATCTTCGAAGTCGGAGACTGTATTTCCATCCTCGACCTTCCCCATACGAGTGAGCGCACCCGTGCAGAAAAGCATCGCTTCTCCCAGAATAGTCTTCCCACCACCACCATGGGACACGAGGGCGATATTGCGAATAAATTCAGTTGCGTATTCCTTCATGGATTTGGGATCCTTCTCAAAGATTTTTTGGGTCAACGAATTCTAAAGGAGGAGATGTGTCTTGTAAAGACAAAACCCCCAAAGATGCGGTTTTTAACGCCATTCATCCAATTTTTGACACCGTTTTTGTGGCAACCGAGAAACGGCACTTTCATCCCTCATCTTACGCAGGTTTGGAACCTGAGTTAGGTTTACCCACGCCCATCAAGATGCAGCAGGTTGATGTTACAATCCGACTGGCACAGTGGAGGAAACCATGCAGCTAATCAACCAATATTCTTTCCCTTTCCTCGGCGGGGTTATCCTGCTCATCCTCGCCGCCATTCTCCTGCGTAGAGGGGGAACAGATGGATTGCTCGTGCCCTTAGCAGCAATAATCCTGGGATTCCTTTTCGCCTTCTGGCTTTTCAGCCCTAAGGCGAGCGCCGAAACATCCGCTGCCGCCGATGTCGAGGAAGTTATCGGAGCGGGGAAGGCTGTTCTACTCGAATTCCAAAGCCCTTATTGACTGGCTTGCATGGCCGCCAAACCCATCGTGGATGGGATCGAGAAGCAGCATGCAGACGACCTGAACGTGATCCGTGTAAATGTCCAAGACGACGCCATGCGACCATTGATGAAAACCTACGCCTTCCAATTCACACCGACCTTCATCCTATTTGACCCGGCGGGAGATGAAATTTTCCGCACCGTCGGTGCAATTGACCCGGAAGTGATCGATAAAGCTCTATCATCAAACCCATGATCCGCCGTCTCATATTCGAACTCCGCTATCTTCGGAAAAAAACTCCGTGGGATACGGGGATCTCACCGCCTGAACTCATGAATTATCTGGCGGAGAGCCCACCAGGGCACGCGCTGGACCTCGGCTGCGGGACGGGCACGAATGCCATCACCATGACTCAGCATGGTTGGCAGGTCGTCGGGGTGGATCTTTCGGCGCTGGCTATTGGAACCGCCCGTCGCAATGCGCATCAAGCCGGACTTGAAATTGACTTCAAGCGGGAAGACGTGACGAGCATCGCCTCTATCGAGGGACCCTTCGATTTCGCCCTCGACATTGGCTGTTTCCACTCTCTAATTTCCGCGGGGCAGCAAAACTATCTCCAGAACCTCACTCGCGTCCTCAAACCTGGCGGGACTTACTTGATCTACACCTGGCTCGCGGGTGAAGGTGAATCATCATCCATAGGATTATCCGAAGCCTACATCTCTATCATGTTCGAGCCCTTCTTTGAAATCCACTCCTTCGAACGAGGTACCGAAGGGCAGCGCACTTCCGCCTGGTATCAGATGATCCGAAAACCACAATGAGCCGCGTCCTTCTTCTCTTCATGGACGGCGTGGGGCTTGGCGCAAGTGATCCCGCCAGCAACCCATTCGTCTCTTGCGAGATGCCTGCACTTGAAGCCCTTCTTGGTGGTCGAAAGCTCGTATTGGAAACAGCGCCTCATATCGGCGATGAGGCGACTCTGCTCGCAATTGACGCCACACTTGGCCTGCCCGGCACGCCGCAATCAGCCTCCGGACAAGCTGCTTTGCTCACGGGCCGCAATGTTCCGCAGGAGATTGGCGAGCACTATGGTCCGAAGCCAAACCCGCCCATCCAGCAGATCCTGCGTGAGGGAAATATCTTCTCTACCGTTACGCAGCTCGGCGGGAAATCCGCACTGCTCAATGCCTACCCTCCCCAATACTTCGAGGCCATCGAACGGGGGCACCGTCTTTATTCTGCCATTCCCCTCGCCGTGACAGCTGCTGGGTTGCCGCTGATGACCACCGAGGACATCCAAGCCGGTCGTGCGCTCTCTGTCGATTTCACGGGTGAAGGTTGGGCTGCGAGACCTGAATTTCCACCGGTCCCAGTATATTCGCCCGCTGAGGCGGGCGTGAAACTCGCTCAATTTGCCACCCGGTACGACCTCGCCTGGTTCGATTTCTGGCCCAGCGATTACGCCGGTCACCGTCAGGACATGGATTCCGCGATCGCTCTCCTAGAGACATTCGACGCCGTCCTCTCCGGGTTGCTGCAAGCACGGGAAGGACAGCAGGACCTGATCGTCCTGACCTCTGATCATGGCAACCTGGAAGACCTCAGCCAGCGCGGGCATACACGTAACCCGGTACCCGCACTTCTGATCGGCTCCGAAGAGCTTCGCCGGCAATTTGCGGAAGAACTCGAAAATCTCACCCACTTCGTCCCGGCAATACGTAGAACGCTCTTCCCT
>DAOUDJ010000161.1:0-3706 GCA_034430795.1 Anaerolineales bacterium
CTTGCCCTAGACTGAGAGATTACAACAATCCCCTGACTGAGGAGAATCGGTTTCCCTAATTAAAACCGGATTTCGCATCGCTTTGAGTTAACGATTAGTTGGGTCCGATTGCCTTCATAATCGGAAGCATAAGAATTGTAGCTCCGGCAAGCCCCAATTGATTGGTGGTGATTTTATGAGTAATCGGAAACAGAGATCTGCAAGCGCGAGGTTTCTCACTTCTACTTGATTGTCGTCGTAATTTGGATAGAAATCTATGGCGCAACTAAGTAGAGTGCCCCTTTAAATCTTTTAAATACAGTCTTTTTGTTGTACAATAGGGCGTAATACGATAACCAGATCGATAAGGAAACGGTATGGAGCGAGTCACTGTATCTACAAAATATCAAGTAGTCATCCCGAAGAAAGTCAGAGACAAACTCGGGATTAAACCTGGTCAGAAAGTGCAGGTCATTCCTTATATGGGGCGAATTGAATTGATCCCTGTTCTGCCTGTTCGGGAGAGTCGTGGGTTTCTGAAAGGGATAGATACGAAAATTGATAGGGAGCCAGATCGCGAATGAACATCGTGGATTCATCAGGCTGGCTTGAATACTTTGCGAGTGGACCCAATGCCGAATTCTTCAGTGAGCCGATCGAAGAACCATCCGAACTTCTTGTTCCGACAATTAGTCTTTATGAAGTATTCAAGCGGGTTCTACAACAGCGAGATGAAAGTGAAGCTCTGCGAGCGATCGCATTTATGCAATCTGGAGAAATAATCGATTTGACGAGCACGATCGCACTCCACGCAGCGAAACTATCGACTGATTTGAAAATCCCGATGGCGGATAGTGTGATGCTTGCGACAGCACGAGAATCTGAAGCAGTTCTATGGACCCAGGATTCTGATTTCGAAGATCTGAAAGATGTGCGGTATACAAAGGCAAGGTGAAAGCGGGTAGGATAAACTCTCGCCCTTTGGAGAGCGCAAAGGACAGGCTGGACCTCTTGGAGATCAACAGGATGGTCCGCGATTAACCCCCGCAAAGAGCGCGGGACTACGCGGCGATGCGATAGAACCAGACCCCGATTGTGGGAATAATCGTAAGCTTCGATGCTGGTTGGGTGATACTTGGATACGTCGTGGACATAGCTCGATAGGTAGAATGGTAATCACCGATTTTATGGCCTGTGCTAATCCCGTATGTCCTGTTGTGCTTATCGAGTTTGATGTTTTACTGGTGGTCACTTGGAAATATTCGTCAACCACTTTGGTACATCTACGAACTGCTGTTTTCTGATTAGCACCATTCTCAATGTTTCTTCCCCCTTCTGATGGATCGGTACCAAGAGCAAAGCCATTTGCCCTCCAGCTGCCCCACACAAAACATGGGATCTGCGAGATGCGACCGTACTTACCCATCCAAGGCGCTTCGCCGCAGTGTGCTTCACGAGGAATGCGGCGCGATTTGCTTACAAGGTTGTGTGATTTAGTCGCTGGGATTGCCGGCGATAGGCTGAGCCCCGTGCCTCAGCTCAGTCCCATCATCTCTGTATTGAAACTACCCACCCCTCGTGTACAATGAGAATGGTGCCCGAAACGGCGCCAATTCTGTATCTTTTATTCATAGGTTTGATGAGTTATGGGAGGTCGTATGGCTGGCAACGTTCCTGAGAAGTTTAGAATTACGATCATCGGCGCTGGTGCAATGGGCAGGGCGATCATCCACACACTGCTAGCGTCGGGGGAGCTCGGACCCGAGGCCATTATCGCTAGTGATCCGGTAGACGAGCAAAGGAATACAGTAACAACGCGTTACGGTGTCGAGGTGACTGCGGATAATTTGGATGCCGTGAAGCAAGCGGACATCGTCGTGATCGCTGTTAAGCCGCAGATCCTCCCTCAAGTCATGGCTGAATTGAAGGGGTCCATCCCGGAGAAAGCGTTTATCTTTTCGATCGTTGCGGGTATGCCGCTCAAGACAATGTGCAAGGGATTCGACCATAAAGCCATCATCCGGGCGATGCCGAACACCCCTGCACAGATTGGCGAGGGCATGACAGTCTGGACGGCAACCCCGGCTGTTTCGGATGAGCACCTTGAACAAGCGCGTGCCATCCTCAATGCCATGGGGAAGGAGCTCCACGTCGATGACGAGGGAGAACTCGATATGGCTACGGCAGTGAGCGGGACCGGGCCGACCTATGTCTTTCTTCTCATGGAAGCGCTGGTGGATGCAGCTGTGCATCTCGGGTTTTCACGTCGAGATGCGCGCAATTTGGTCATCCAGACGTTGTATGGGTCTGTTAAATATGCTCAGCAGTCCGAACGCCACCTGGCGCAGATGAGAAATTTGGTCACTTCTCCAGGAGGAACAAGTGCAGAAGCAATTTACCAGCTGGAGAAGGGGGGGATACGCACGGTGCTCTCCAAAGCGGTCTGGGCTGCCTACCAGAAGAGTCGTGTTTTGGGAGAACGTGCTGAAGATCCTTTGGAAGCCCCGTTGAAAGTGGACAGCGAGGGATAAAAAAAGTGTTCGCGGTAATGATGAGGCGTGCGCAGGTTTATTTCGACCAAGCGCTGTGGGAGGCGCGCCTTATGGGCGATATGTGAGAATCCCGCGAAACATCATCGGTATCCTCGACTTGTCCCCGATTATCAAATTAATCGGAAACTCACCAGGATTTGCGCCTCGGGGATAATTATTAAATGCTATGGAGATAGGAATACGAGCATCACCATGATTAGATAACCCTACCATTTTTAGTAGTTGACAAATCGAAATATTGTACTAAAATGTGTACAAATAATTGTAGCAAAATACGTAATAATTATCGTGACAAATATTCTCTTGAGAAACTTGGTGTGAAATGCTTAAAACAACAAATGTGTCAACTCTTCGGACAGAGCTCTCGTCATTTCTTAGTGATCTTGAGAATGGTCCAGTTCTGGTTCTATCACATAGTCGACCAAAAGCTGTGTTAGTGGACCCTGAACTGTTCGATTCCTTAGTTGAAAAAGTTGAGTTGCTCGAAGATCTTGTTGATGGTCGACGCGCAATTGCCGAGTATCGCGCTGATCCAGAGTTTAGAGCGGATGCAGAAGAGGTTTTTGAGCGACTGGGTTACTAGATATGTCCTATGAATTGAAGCTGCATCGGGATGTTGAGAAGCAGCTTCGACGAGTGCCCAAAAAACAACAAGAGCGCCTGGTTGAAACCATGCGCTCTTTGTGTATCGACCCACGACCTCATGGGTGTGAACATCTTCAAGACGAACTTTTCAGAGTTCGGGTAGGAGAGTACAGAATAATATATGCAGTCTATAATGATGAAGTAATAATAATAATTTGCAGGGTAGGTCGGAGAACAGAAAAAACATATCGGAATTTGGGGACCTTACTTGATAAAGCTCTGAACGAATTATTGAAGTAACGGTTTGGCCATCTAACGGCTTTCTGGAACGAGCCCGCGCACGGTGCGATTCGCAACAGAGCCTGGTCCCTCGGCGCCGGGCTTGATTAATGTAAGATCAAAGTGAGGCCGCGCAACTTGAGGTTGTTAGGATTTAATAAGATCTGTAACTTGACTTTGTTAGATTAAAACACATGGTTGAGAAAACCCGGTATAAGAAACAGAACTACTTGCCCGGTTTCTTTGCTGAGCCCTCAACCGGCATTTTGTGGAACGGGAGCGATTGATCAAGTGTTGAATTACCAAACTGA
>DAOUDJ010000162.1:0-27817 GCA_034430795.1 Anaerolineales bacterium
TGCCGGACGGTCCAGCCCGCCGAGAAGCGCAGTGCACTGCGCCATGAAGGCTTGTGCCCGAACCCGTGTTTTGGTCGGGATCGTCAGCGCCAGCAGCACGCCAGCGATCGTCGGATGCACTCCCGATTCGAGAGTGGCCAGCCAAAGGCCAGCGCCCAGCAGCATGTAAGGCAGCGGCCTGCGCACGCCGAGCCGATTTAACGCCACCAGCGCGAGCAGGATCGCCGCGCCCAGGATCAGACCGGACGACACAATCTCGGATGTGTAGAAAAAGGCGATTACCAAAACCGCACCGAGGTCATCCGCGATCGCCAGGGCGGTGAAGAACACGCGCAATGAAAGCGGAACCCGGCGACCAAGCAAAGCCAACAGCCCCAGCGTGAAGGCGATATCCGTCGCCATCGGCACTGCCCAGCCGACAACCTCGTCTGTGCCGATGTTGATGAATGCGAAGATGAGCGCCGGGAGCGCCATCCCCCCGATCGCGGCTACGATGGGCAGCGCCGCCTGACGCGGAGATGACAGCTCGCCAATGGTAATCTCGCGTTTGATCTCAAGCCCGACAACGAAGAAGAACAACACCATCAGGCCATCGTTCACCCACCCCGCCAGATGCTCGGAAAGCGAGAGATCACCCAGGGAGAATGTCAAACTGGTTTCCCAGAACCTCAGATAATCGTGGGCCGCGCCTGAGTTTGCGAAAATCAGCGCCAGTACGCTGCTGATCAACAACAGGATGGCGCCGGAGGCCTGCATCCGGGTGAAGCGCTGGAAAAGGTTGCGCACCTGGATTCCCAGCGGGCGCTCGATCTCCTCCAGGAGCGATTCCACGTCCCAGGGTCCGTCATAACGCTCACCGTTGATGTAGAAGGTGGGTGTCCCATTCGCCCCGCTTTGAACGCCGCTGCGGAAATCCTCGTGCACGCGGTCTGCGAAGTGGTGTCCCGCAAGAGCTCGTTTGAAACGCTCGACGTCCAAACCAAGTTCATCAGCGTATTCAACCAGACGCTCGTCGCTCAGCGAACCTTGATGTTCAAAGAGCGCATCGTGCATCTCCCAGAACTTCCCCTGTGCTCCGGCCGCTTCAGCCGCTTCTGCGGCGTGCTCTGCGTGCGGATGATGCATGCGCAGAGGGAAATGGCGGTAGACGTAGCGGAACCGGTCGCCCAGCCGCTCCTGGATCTCCTTAACAATCGAATGCGCCTGAAGGCAGTGGGGGCATTCGTAGTCGCCGTACTCCACGAAGGTGACCGGCGCGTCCAGGGCGCCCTGGCTGTGGTCCCGGTCGCCCACCGGGAGTGAAAGACGCGCGACAGTCTCGGCGCTCATCCTGGTACCTCCTCACCCATTTTGCTTTGAATCTCGCTCATATGATGCAGCGTTACAGAGCATGACGCACGATTGTACAGCCGTACCCCGAAGTTTCTGCTGGATTGGGCTCGCGGCCGCTCAGCAGTGCTTCTACAGCATCTTTGAGGTAATGCACCGTTGGTTCACGTTGACGGAACGACATGTCATCGGGAGCTCCGCGGTAGCGAAGAATGCCATTTTCATCGATGACGAAGAAATGCGGTGTCGTCACCGCTCCATAGAGATCTGCGACCAGGTGCTCGGCGTCCCTCAAAACAAGCCCGGGCTCTCGTACCGCAGCTGCAAGCGCCAATTGCTCATCCGTCTCGTTGGCATTCGAAGCGATTGACCATAGTTCGACTCGATCCCCCCATGCCGGCTTCAGCTCCGCCAGAATATCATCGCCTCGCTGTGCCCAGGGACATTCCGATGACCAAAAATTAAGTACTTGCATCCGCCCTTGAGCACCTGCCAAACGGTGTGGAACGCCCATGAGATCGGGCAGTTCGAAGTCAGGGGCCGGTTGATGAATTTTAATTAGGGAATCCATCTCGGTAAAAACCCTCCTTCAACAATAGGCCTCAATTGCCGATCGCTGATATCCAACCAGACGATCTCTGCTGGCTGTGAGAAGTCAGAAGCACTACGCCGCATAAAGACGAGCCTTTTCGAATCCAGGCTCCAATCGAGGGATGTATGCAGTTTTGTGGAGTCATCGGTAAGTGGACGGGCTTCTGACCCATCCACGCGCATCAGCCAGATCTGGCGGCCAGGTGTCCAACGCAAAGGATCCAGGTACCGTCGCGCGAATGCGATCCAATTTCCGTCCGGGCTGTAGACCGGAGAGGCATCCTCTACCATCAGCTCTTCACCGGGGGAAATATCTTCGATTAAGCCCGAAATGGCTTCCACACGATACAGGTGGCTGTAAAACAGCGGCTCCCCCTCCACCCTCTCCCCTGTAGGCTCAAAATCATCGGGGGCATCTTCGGGAAAGACGATCTCCGGATACACCATATAGAGCCCATCTGGAGACCACGCCCCGGCAACCCCCAGGCTGCTGGGAAGATAGTTAAAAGGCGCTATCTGCTCGTTTTCCACGAAGTCCACCAATGCAATCGCCTGCAAACTGGTGTCATAATAGGTGAGCCAGCCAGTTGTAGACCATCCGGGATTGCCAGTGATATGTTCTTCGGGGCCCATCGGGGTTGGCTCCGCCTCGCCATTTACAGGTACGACCCAGACGCGGCTCCGGGCCATGACCGCCACACCTCCAATCCCGACGGACAACGACTCCTGCTCATATGCCAGCCAGACCCCATCGGGCGATAGGCTCGGCGCCTTGCAGCGCACTTCGGGTTCACACCCCAGGATTAGGCGATCCTCCCCACTGAGGAGGTCGTAGAGTCTAAGATCATTGCCGCGATCATCCCGGACGGCTGCATAGGCGATCTGAACCCCATTCGCGCTCAAATTGTAGTCGAGAACTCCCGCAGTCGACTCGGTAAGTTGTTGAGGTTCGCCACCCTCTACTATCGAACGAGTGTACAGATCCGCTTGTTCACTCGCCGGCCAAAGATAAACCACACGCGGCTCCCCGACTTGGAAGGACCATGATTCCCCAAATAGCAGTGGCAGGAAACGGTCCGAGCGAGCCCCGGCCCTTAGCTTTATCGTTACCGTCTCGCCTGACGGCCAGGGTTCCTGCGGCGAAAAGGAAATCTGATTGCCCTGCCAAATAACATGACCCAAAAGCCCTGGTTGGATCTTCAGATGGGACAGGACCGATTGAGAGTCCATGGGACGATTGAAGAGAATGCGAACAGGCGCAGTGGAGGGAACTTCGGCCGCATTCTTGCCGGGTTCCACGGCGATCACTTTTGGTGAAGCCAATACCCCCACCAAGACGACACCCAGGACAAACCCGAGTATGCCAAAGCCCCATAGAGGAAACCGTCGCCGTTGCTTGTTTAACATGTCGGCATTATACCCGCCGCGACCACCCGGGCTGCCATTGACCGCCTCCCGGTAGCCTGTCTATAACATGAAGCGGGGCAGGATGTGAATCCTGCCCCGTAAGGGTTCTGCCGGCATTGAGTTCGGATTTATGTTCGCAGGCGGCGCTTTAAATCCTCGATCGCATCCACTGGCGTGGGATCGACGCCATAGGCCATCGCCAGGTAATATGACGTGTAGTCTCCAAAGTGCAGCGCTGTCCACTGCTGCGCCAGTCTTGTGTCCCCGCGAGCTTCGATGACGTCCGTACCGAAACCCTCCACCATCAGGATTTCGCGTGTGACCTGCGATCGCAGGACATTTCGCTCGTGCACCTGTGATCCCTGCAGAAAGACAACCATCGTTTTAGATAATAGCGACTCGGGATGCAATACGCCGGCAACCATATTGTGATCCGCCTCTGGAAGCGCTTCAAACCCCGCCACCGCTTTCGCCAACTCGCTGATCTGAGTCCGCCAGCGGCGAGCAACCGGAGCCAGAAACTCCGCGCCCATGATGGTCGGGCAGCGTCCTAGGAACTGCCCGGCCATCCGTTTAGCCGGATTCTCAACAACGGGCGACTGCGCACGAAGGGTTTCATGTTGCGAACGCATCTCGCTCAGCCCTGCATATATTTCTTCCTCGGGATCGGGAATCAAACCCAGGCGCGTCATCAGCGCTAGCAGCAAACCGAAGGAGTGGCCCACGGCGGCGCGCGGTTGGCCTACATGATCGAAATGCCATAGCGGAACGCCTTTCGAATTCGCCTGCTTCGTGAGTTCGCCTCCGGTGGTTATCGCTAACAATTGCGCCTCAGATTCCACCGCGGCGGCGAAAGCAGACAGTGTCTCCTCTGTGTTCCCCGAGTGTGAGCAGGCGATCACAAGGGTTTCGTGGTCAGCGCTAAAAGCTGGTAGATCGTAATCCCGCCATACGATAATTGGGACCGTCGCCATCGGTGCAACGTACGCCGCCAGGAGGTCAGCGGCGATCGCCGACCCGCCCATTCCGGCGATTAAAATCTTTCGCACGCCGGAGATCTCTCCGAGAGGCTGCTTCCATCCGAGCTTCCAGGCTGATTCGAGCTGATCGGGAAGCCCGTCTATCTCGGCGAGCATCCCTGCCGGATCTAATTCCTCGAATCGCGAGACATCATCCAAATTCATCTTTCCTCCAGACTCATTCGATAAACTTCCCCCCGGCTCCATCCCGATTCGGCGGCGATTTGCCGCGCAGCCGATGAGCGGTTCAACCCTGTATCGATACGCGCCCGCATCGCCTCTATCACTTTGGATTTCATCCATTTTCCCGGCGCTGGTGCCCCTCCAAGAACGAGCGTGTACTCCCCGCGCGGTTCTCTTGAGGCAATATGCGCCTGCACCTCGCCAAGCGTGCCACGGACGATCTCCTCATGCATCTTTGTCAACTCTCGCCCCAAAGCAGCTAGCCTGTCCTCGCCAAGGACCGCAATCAGATCTCCCAGCGTCTTCTGAATCCTGTGGGGAACTTCGAAGAGGACAAGCGTGCGGCGCTCGTTGGAAAGCGACTCGATGAATGCTCGTCGCGCCTTCGCCTTCCGTGGAAGATAGCCAAGAAAGATGAATGAATCCGTCGGTAGACCCGAAGCGACCAGCGCTGCGATCGGCGCCGAAGGGCCCGGTATTGAAGTGACCTCATATCCGCGTTCCAGTGCCGCCTGGACCAACTCAAAGCCCGGATCTGAGAGTCCAGGCGTTCCCGCATCGGAAACCAATGCCAGATCGCCCCCCTCAAGCATATCTAGCAGGTGCTCCTCGCGTGCTTCCTTATTGTGTTCATGGTAGCTGGTCAGCTTCGTCGTGATTTCATAGTGCTTAAGCAGTTTGCCGGTGTGGCGCGTATCCTCCGCGGCGATGACGTCCACATCACGAAGAACGCGCAAGGCGCGCAGGGTGATGTCCTCTAAATTACCTATCGGTGTAGAAACCAGGAAGAGCGTGCCCATGGAGCTATTTTAGCAGAGCTTGCCCTGCCCAGCTCGGTCAGTTATGGAGAAGGTGAGCGAGGGTTTCTCTCGCTGTTGAAAATCAGCCTTATCTGGATTTCTTGCTGGTCAGGGTTATGCGAATTCGCACAGTCGACTCTACTTCCATCTCCCTTTTCCTAAGATGTCTATCTAAGTGCTTCTTCACTCACTTCACTTTCGACACTGGCTGCCTGAGCACAGTCTTTAACTTCTCCGGCGATACCTTGCGGAAATCGCTGAGGTAAATCTCATGGTGTTTGCCATTTTCAATAGTTCCATTATCCGGAATGAACTCGCCGTGCATCTCTGCCAGAACTGGACCTTCGTCATCAAAGGAGCCTACATGCATGATCTGTACAGACAACCCCTCGTGATAGGGTTCCAGGCGGACTTTGTCTAACGACACCGGATTCTTGGCCTCGCGCACCTGCCCGACCGCATGATCAAAGATTTCCGCCGTGACCCATTCAGGGGTCATGATCATCATCGTCCAATCCCATTGGCTTTTATCACGCGCGGTGCTGAAAGCCGCCATATCTTCGGCCCACCAAAGCCCTTCCAACGGAGGTACAACATAATCCCTTTCCAGGGCTTTCTTGCTGATGAACTTCATTTTGTAAGCTACACCATAGAGCGCTTCGAGGGCATCCTGGTATTCCTGAGCCGTATTGGGATCGCCGTGACCATCTACCATCAGGAACTGCATTTTCGGCACGTCAACGATCGTGAATTTCGTTTTCGGAGGGTTGTATAAGTGTTTCCATTCTTTTTTAAAATCGATTTTCGTCATGAGTTTGCTCCACTTGGTCGATGAATCGGTCCAGCCAATCAAGCTCGGCGGTGATTTTAGTGAGGGCGAGATCGAACATGGCATCCACAAAAAAGGGCAAGGGCTGCTGAGAATCCCACCTGGTCTGGATACGTTCCCGGTGCTCGACGAGTCCTTCGCTCTGCTGGCACAGCGCTGCGAGCGCCTCATCCTTCGAGATTGCCGGGAGATTAGCTAACCCCAGCTGCATAGGTGATGAGGCGCGATGGGTGACGGAAAGCGCTTCAAGCGTACTTGCGCGCAAAGCTTTCCGACCCGCGGCGGATATGTGATAGACAACCCGCGTACGTCCGGGTCCAACCTGGCGCACCCTCTTGCCCTTAATCCATTTCTTCTTCTCAAGCTTCTTCAGAAGGTAATAGATCGACGAGAACCCGATCTCGGTCCACTCGCGCATGCCGCGCTCCTCAATCAGCGACTCGATCTCGTAGCCATGACGATCCTTCTCAGCGATCAGGGAGAGAATGGCAAGCTCTGCGTTGGTCATTTCGCCTCTTTATATTCTAATACTAGAATATATCTTTGTTACGAAGTTGTCAAGCCTCATGGTCAATCATCGGACAAGATCCGTACGCTAAGATTCGCCAAATAGAACTCCACCTTAAGAATGACCTTGATGATTCGAACCGCCCAAGTGATAATGAAAGGCAACAACGATTGCCTCAATCAGACCAGCCGCGATCTACTAGAAGAGATCATCGCATCCGCCAACTCGGAGGGCATCACTCATGCAGGGTCTTCCCCCATTCGCTACAACCGTCATCGGCAGCTTCCCCCATCAGACTTGCGCCAACTTGTGCGAGCGCATGGCGGAATTGGACGTCCCCGCCTGGCCTCAACTCACTCGCCGATCGTTCCGGGAGAACATGTACGTTCAATACAGCGCCCCTCTTCCGGCATTGGTTGTCGATGACGCAGCTGAAAAAATCTACTTCAACACCCAGGATGACATCACCATCGCCCTGACCTCGTTCTATGAGTCTTATCTGGCCGAGGATATGGAAGCATTTGCGCTTCCGCAGGAGAACGCTCAGGGCTTCTACGAAATGCTCGAGGTGCTCAAGAACACAACAGGCGAATGGGCTAAAGGGCAGGTCACCGGACCCATCAGTTTCGGCCTGACGGTGACCGACCAGGATCTGCGCGCCAGCCTCTATAACGAAATGTTGGCGGACGTAATCATCAAGAACTGTGTGATGAATGCGCGTTGGCAAATCCGTCGATTAAAAGAAGTGCGCCCCAATATCATCCTATTCGTCGATGAGCCTTATATGGCCTCCTTCGGATCTGCCTTTATCAGTCTCAGCCGAGAGGGTATCATTCAGATGCTTGACGAGGTCTTCGATGCCATCCATACCGAAGGAGCGCTTGCCGGTGTACATTGCTGCGCCAACACGGATTGGTCGGTTTTACTCAAGACACGGGTAGACATCCTCAACCTGGACGCCTACGGGTATCTCGACAATCTCGCTCTTTACCCACAGGAACTAATAGATTTCTTGGCGCGCGGCGGGCGGATCGCTTGGGGGAGCATCCCCAATCAGGAGGATATCTGGAGCGCAGCGCCAGCGGAGATGGCAGACCGCCTTCTTTCAGGCATCATGGATTTGAAGAAACGCGCCTCCGCCAAAGGGTTCGAGATTGACGGCACCCATCTCTCGGAGAGTCTCCTCACCCCAAGCTGCGGACTCGGATCAACCGATGAAGATCTCGCCGAGCGCGTGCTTGAAATCTTAAAGGAAACGGCTCACGAACTGCGCAGGTAGATAGGCTGGCGGGGATGGAGACGGACCTTTGACACCCATCTCGCGTGTGGTAGACTGCCCGCTCAACGAACACTCATCGAGAGAGGTGGAGGGACCGGCCCCGTGAAGCCTCGGCAACCCCTGTAGCAGGTACTCAACTGCTGCGGAAGGTGCCAAGTCCGGCAGAAGCTGCGGCAATATGCGTTTCTTTTGGAAGATGAGGGATGAGCTTTCACCTCGACCTCATACCTCTTCTCACAGAAGAGGTCTTTTTTTACTGCGACGTTCGGTCAGATGGGAGCCCTTGGAGACTGGAACTTGAAAAAAACAAACGATACAACTCACGGATACCTTGCAGCCCTGGGGAAACGCGTGCTGGTTTTCGACGGAGCGATGGGGACCAACCTGCAGGCGATGGGTCTCACACCCGATGATTATAGCGGGGAGCAGTACGAGGGCTGTATTGATTACCTGGTGATCTCCAAACCGGAGGCCGTCGAAGAGGTGCACCGCGCCTTCCTCGAAGTCGGCGCCGACGTCATCGAGACCAACACTTTCCGCGCCAACCGCATCACGCTCGGCGATTTCGGCCTCGCGGATCAAACGCTGGCGATCAACCGCGCCGCGGCTTCGCTCGCCCGCCGTCTTGCCGATGAATACAGCACCTCCGAGCAACCGCGCTTCGTCGCCGGCAGCGTCGGGCCAACCGGAAAACTCCTCTCCACCGATGACCCCGACCTCTCCGACACCAGCTTCGACGAGCTGGCGGAAGTCTTCCATGAGCAGGCGGTTGGCCTGATCGAGGGAGGGGTTGATCTGCTCCTGATCGAGACATCCCAGGACCTGCTCGAAGTGAAAGCCGCCATCCACGGCTTCCAACTCGCATTCGCCGAGACCGGGCGGCGCATCCCGATTCAGGCCCAGGTCACGCTGGACACATCCGGCCGTATGCTGCTCGGGACCGACATCGCGGCAGCCTGGCACACCCTGGAGCGCCTTCCGATTGACGTGATGGGGTTGAATTGTTCGACCGGTCCGGAACACATGCGCGAGCCGATTCGCTACCTGGGAGAAAACGCGAGACTCCCGATCTCCTGCATCCCCAACGCCGGGCTGCCCTTGAATGTCGACGGCGAAGCGGTTTACCCGCTGCAAGCCGAGCCGTTTGCAAGGGACATGGTCGATTTTGTGGATACCCACCGGGTCAGCGTAGTGGGCGGTTGCTGCGGCACGACACCCGCACACATCAAAGCGTTGGTCGAGGCGCTGGGTGAGCGTGCGCATCCCCCCCGGCCGGAGAGCCGAGAGCCGCACCTCAGTTCCGCCATCCGGGCGATAACCATGATTCAGGAACCGCGGCCGCTGCTGATCGGCGAACGCATCAACGCCCAGGGCTCACGGCGAGCGAAGCGTTTGCTGCTGGCCGAGGATTACGATGAGATCGTCGAGCTGGCGCGCGCGCAGGTTGAACAAGGCGCGCATGTGCTCGATATCTGCGTCGCGCTCACTGAGCGCGCAGACGAGGCCGAGATGATGAGCCAGGTCGTCCACCGCCTTGCGTTGAGCGTTGAAGCCCCGTTGGCTATCGACACGACGGAACCAGACGTGATGGAAGCCGCTCTGAAAGCTAACCCCGGTCGGAGCATGTTAAACTCCGTCAACCTCGAATCCGGGCGCACGAAACTAGACGGCATCTTATCTCTGGCGCGCGAGCACGGTGCAGCGGTCATCGCCTTGACAATCGACGAGAAAGGGATGGCGAAAACAGCGGATCGGAAATTGGAAATCGCGCGCCGTATCTACGCCATCGCCGTCGAGGAGTACGGTTTCCATCCTGAAGATCTAATCTTCGATGCCCTGACTTTCACGCTTGCAACCGGCGATCTTGAATTCGCCGATTCTGCCATTGAAACTCTGGAGGGCATCCGGCGCATCAAGACTGAACTGCCCGGTGTCCTGACCTCACTCGGCGTCTCCAATGTGTCTTTCGGTCTCGACCGGATGGCGCGGCCGGTGATCAACAGCGTCATGCTTTATCACTGCGTCGAGGCGGGTTTAGACATGGCCATCGTCAACCCCGCCCACATAACACCATACGCCGAAATCCCGGATGACGAACGCAAACTAGCCGAGGATCTAATCTTCAACCGCCATCCGGATGCGCTGCAGCGTGTCATCGAGCACTTCCAGGCGGTCGAGTCTCCGGCCGGCGAACCGCAAGCTGATCCGACGGCCGATTTCTCGCCCGAGGAGCGGCTCAACTGGCGAATCCTTTACCGCCATAAAGACGGGGTTGAAGCGGACATCGACGAAATCCTGGAGCGCTCTTCGCCAGAAGAACGTTCGGATGCCGCGGTTAAAATTCTCAACACCGTGCTCCTGCCCGCCATGAAAGAGGTCGGCGACCGTTTCGGCGCGGGCGAATTAATTCTCCCCTTCGTTCTGCAATCAGCCGAGGTGATGAAAAATGCCGTCGCTCATCTCGAACAGTTCCTTGAGCGACAGCAGGGGATCAGCAAAGGGAGAATTGTCCTAGCCACCGTTTACGGCGACGTCCACGATATCGGCAAGAGCCTGGTGAGGACAATCCTGGCCAATAACGGTTATGAGGTCCATGACCTCGGGAAACAAGTCCCGGCCAATGTAATCATCGATCAAGCGATCGATGTCCGGGCGGACGCCATCGGATTGAGTGCCCTACTGGTGAGCACGAGTAAGCAGATGCCACTCATCGTGAACGAGCTTCAGCGCCGCGACCTCTCTATACCCGTGCTAATCGGTGGCGCGGCCATCAACCGCCGCTTCGCACGACGCATACTCTTCACGGACGACGGCAGCCCCTATACGCCTGGCGTCTACTACTGTAAGGACGCCTTCGATGGATTGGACATTATGGATCAACTCCAGGACGACGAGCGAAGGTCCGATCTCGTCGCCCATCACCTGGAGCAGGCTCAACGAGAGCGCGATGCCGTCAAACCAACCGAACGCCCAAGGGCACAACGATCGAATGTTAAACCTGCAGAAACCATCCCCTCTCCGCCTTCCTGGGGCTCCCGCGTGGTCGCCGAGATGCCGCTCGAGATTGTCTTCCAGGACATCTTCAAGAAGGAACTTTTCCGGTTATCGTGGGGGGCCAAGAACGCCCACGGCTCAGAGTGGGAGGAGTTGAAAGCCGATTTTGAACGCCGCCTGGCTACAATGCAGGCGCAAGCATTGGCCGAAGGATGGCTGCAACCCAAAGGCGTCTACGGATATTGGCCCGCTCAATCGCAAGGGGACGATCTGATCCTCTTCACCCCCGATTCGGTCAATGGAGGTGATCCGCAGGAGCTTGTCCGCTTCACATTTCCACGTCAACCTAAAAGTCCTGGCTTGTGCTTGGCAGACTACTTCGCCGCGCTGGATTCAGACGCAATGGATGTTGTGACGCTGCAGATGGTGACGGTCGGCGCCGAAGCCACCGCCCGCGTCGACTCGCTGCAGGAATCCGGGGATTATGCAGAGGCTTACTACGCCCACGGCCTCGCTGTCCAGACCGCCGAAGCCGCGGCCCAATATTTACACCGCCATATCCGCCGTGAACTGGGGATCGACGACACGCAGGGAAAGCGTTATTCATGGGGCTATCCTTCGATCCCAGACCTTGCAGACCACGCCAAGGTCTTCCAGTTGCTCCCCGCCGAGCAGGCGCTCGGCATGCGCCTGTCGCCCGCCTTTCAATTAATTCCCGAGCAATCTACCGCCGCGATTATCCTTCACCACCCACAGGCAAAATATTTCAGCGTGGGCGTCAGCCGGGTGGAGCAGTTAATGGGCGATCAACAGCCTCCCTCTTCCCCTTTAGGGGGAGAGGGTAAGGATGAGGGGGTTTAACGCTCGCCTATGAAGGTTGAGAAGGAAAATGAGGCTATGAGCAACAAACGGAAACGCGTCTCTCCCAAAACACGAAAACGTGCAAGAGAATTACGCCGGGAACTGACCCCTATTGAGGCGATCCTCTGGCAGAGGCGGCGCTCTCGGCGGCTCGCTGGTTTGAAGTTTCGCCGCCAACATCCCATAGGCCCTTTCATCACAGATTTCTACTGCGCAGAACGCAAACTGGTGATCGAAATAGACGGCGACACACACGCCGAAAAAGCGAGATACGATGCATCACGAACCGCTTGGCTGGAAGAACAGGGAATCAGAGTTATTCGTTTTAATAATCGGGACGTGCTTGACAACTTGCCGGGTGTGCTTGAAATGATCAAGGACGAATCCTGAATGACGCAATCAACCCTCACCCTGACCCTCTCCCTTCCAGGGAGAGGGTGAAAAGGAACCGTTTCTATGCCCTCCCAAAATCTCTTTAACGAATGGCTGGCCTCCGGTGAACCCATCCTCGCCGATGGTGCGATGGGAACCATGCTGCACGCGCGCGGAATCTCCTTCAACGTCTGCTTCGATGATTTAAACTTGAGTCAGCCAACGCTCGTCGCCGACATCCACCGCGCCTTCCTCGACGCCGGCTCCCAGATCATCGAGACGAATTCCTTCGGGGCCAACCGTTACAAACTCGCCGAGCACGGTTTGGAGCAACGTGTCGCCGAAATCAACGCCGCGGCGGTTAACCTGGCCCGCCAGGCCGTCGCCGTATCCGACAAGGATGCCCTCGTCGCCGGGAGTATCGGACCGCTCGGTGTTCGTCTGGCGCCTTTCGGACGGGTTAAACCCGAGCAGGCGTATGAAGCCTACTATGAACAGATCGAAGCTTTAATCCAAGCCGGCGCAGACCTGCTTATCATCGAGACACAGAACGATCTATACGAAATCCGGGAAGCCATTCGAGCCGCCCGCGCGATCTCCGATCTCCCCGTAATCGCGACGTTGACCTTCACCCGCGACGATCGGACCCTGCTCGGCGATTCGCCCCGCCGAGTGGCCCAGGCGCTGGTCGAGAGTGGTGCACAGGTAATCGGCGCCAACTGTTCCGGTGGACCCGCCCAGTTGATGCGCATCCTGCAGCAGATGCGTGCCGCAGCCCCTGAGGCGAGTTTCTCCGTGATGCCCAATGCTGGATGGCCCGAGCGCGTGGCGGGTCGCATTATGTACCCCGCAACCGCCGCTTACTTCGCGGACTACGCCATTCAATTCTGCCAGGCGGGAGCCAGCGTCGTCGGAGGCTGCTGCGGCACCACACCTGAGCACATCGCCAACATGCGCGCCGCTCTGGACGCCGCCGATAAACCCCTGCTCTCCCCGGAACCGCTGCTCTTCGTTAGCGCCGCGTCTCCCACCACACCCAGCGAGCACCCGCCAACCGAACTCGCGGACCGTCTGGCGTGTGGACGGTTTGTGATCTCGGTCGAGATGGATCCGCCGCGGGGTTTCTCGACGCACAAAATACTCGCCGGCGCACATCTACTGGCGGAAGCCGGCGTGGATGTGATCAACGTCGCCGATAGTCCCATGGCTCGCATGCGAATGAGCCCCTGGGCTGTGTGTCAGTTGATACAGCGCGATGTGGGCATCGAATCCGTGCTGCATTTCCCCACGCGCGGCCGCAATTTGCTACGCGTGCAGGGCGACTTGCTGGCAGCCCACGCCGTGGGCGTGCGCAACATCTTCGTCGTGATGGGCGACCCCACTGCCATTGGCGACTACCCCGACGCGATGGACGACTTCGACCTGGTCCCTTCGGGCTTGCTCAAACTTATCAAACAGGGCTTCAACACCGGCATCGACCACAGCGGTGCGGACATCGGCGAGGCGACTTCCTTTTTCGCCGGCACCGCACTCAACTTGTGCGCACAGGATCCCGAACGCGAACTGCGGGTGCTACATAAAAAAATCGCCGCTGGCGCCGACTTCATCCTCACACAACCGGTCTACCAACCGGACCTGGCCTCAAGTTTCATCGACAGCTACCGGGATCGATTCGGAGAACCCCCAATTCCGATCCTCGTCGGCGTCCTCCCACTTTACAGCAAGGGGCATGTCGCTTTTCTGCACAACGAAGTTCCCGGCATTCATATTCCCCAACACTTCCAACAGCGAATTGAGCAGGCGGGCGACAAGGCCGCCGATGTAGGTGTTGAAATCGCCGTCAACCTCCTCGCCGAGCTACGCCAGATCGTCCAGGGAGCCTATATCATGCCGCCTTTCGGCCGTTTCGACCTGGCGGCAGAGATCATCGAGGCGATCCAGGATGCGGAACCTTCGTCTTGACGGCAGCCAGTTCCCGCATCCACCCATTCGCACAGTATACTTCTGCCTGCACACTAAATAGCGCTGCATAACTGATTCCGGGAGTGCACACAGAAATAAATATCCGGTTCGGGTGGACGCTGGACTGACCAACAAGAGCAGCTGACACACCGACACATCAACAACGGACAAAACATGACCCAACCACGAGTCCTTCCGCTGCATTCGAAAGAGGCAACACTAGAAACCGTCGGCGGTAAAGGCGCCAGCCTCGCCAGACTGGTTCGGGCCGGCTTCCCTGTTCCGGACGGTTTTATGATCCCGACCACCGCTTATATTGATTATGTAGCCTCAAACGACTTAAAGAAGCGGATTTTATCCACCCTGGCCGACCTGTCTTTTGATGAACCCGCGGCTTCCCAAGAAGCCTCCGCTAAAATACGGGCGTGGTTTCTCGTCGAAAATACGGACGACGGATGGACTGCCAGGATCCGGCGCGCGTACGCAGACCTTGGCGGCGGCCCAGTTGCCGTGCGCTCCTCCGCCACCGCAGAAGACCTGCCTGAAATGTCTTTCGCCGGTCAACAGGAAACCTACCTCAACATTGTCGGCGAGCAGATGTTGTTCGAAGCGATTGTCAATTGCTGGAGCAGCCTATGGACGGCGCGAGCCATCAGCTATCGCTCGCGCAACAATGTCCCCCATGAGGATGTGGCTCTTTCCGTTATTGTGCAGCTCATGGTGCAATCCGAGGCTTCCGGGGTTCTTTTCACCGCAAACCCGCTGACCGGAAAACGATCAGAAACTGCTATTGACGCCACCTTCGGGTTGGGCGAGGCGCTTGTCGGTGGCCTCGTGGAACCCGATCATTATGTCGTAGACTCCGCCTCTGGGGAAATAATCCAAAAAAACCTGGGGGGGAAAGCCCTGACAATCCTCGGGGTGGCTGGAGGCGGTGTCATCACCGAGGATGCCGATGCCGCCGAACGGCAAGCTATCCCGGACGACGTCATCTTGCAGTTGACCGAATTGGGGCAGCGCGTCTCCGCGTTGGTTCACTCCCCGCAGGACATCGAATGGGCTTGGAGCGAGGATCAACTCCATCTACTGCAATCCCGGCCCATCACCTCACTCTACCCTATACCCGATGTCCCCGCCGACCCGCTTCACGTGTTTATTTCCTTCGCAGCCATTCAGGGTTTGCTCGTCCCGGTCACTCCGTTAGGGCAGGATGTCATGAAACTGGTCTTCGCCGGAGGAGCCAAAATTTTCGGTTTCGATCTCACCCAGGAAACCCAGCGAGCTCTCTTTTCCGCGGGTGAGCGGCTATGGATCAATATGACCCCATTGCTGCGCAATTCGCTTGGTCGTAAAATCCTGCCGGTCTTCCTGCCGGCTATCGCTCCGGGAGTTGCACAGACTATTGATCTCCTTCTTGACGATCCCCGCCTGGCTGTAGGTCGTGGCGGCCTCCGCCTCAGTACGTTCCGGCGATTAGCCGGATTCTTTCTGCCTTCGATGAGGCGCGTAATCAGGCTCTGGCGCAATCCCGAGCGGGAGCGGGAACGCATAACCCGGCTTATGGACGAGACGGTCCATCAAGCTAAAACCCGCAGCGTTTTGACCGGAGACACCTGGGATGTTCTCGCTCAAAGGCTGGAAATCCTGCATGATGCGCACGACATCTTCCCCGATGTAGTCATCCCCCAGGGCATCACTCCTATTGTCGCCGCGATGGTACCCTTCTTTGGTATTATGCGGCGCTTCAGTGCCCAGGCTGCCGAAGCATCGGGAAACCCCGCTTTCGCACTGGCATACCTCGAAATCGCACGCGGTTTACCCCATAACGTCACAACAGAAATGGATCTGGCGCTGTGGCAGGTCGCTCAAACCATACTCGCAGATTTAGAATCTTCTAAGCTGTTCCAAAATACATCTGCCTCAGATCTGGCTACCCGCTACCTGCAGGCGAATCTTCCCTCGTCGGTTCAGAAAAGCATCGCCAACTTCTTTGAGCGCTATGGAGCGCGCGGGGTCGGCGAGATCGACATTGGTCTCCCGCGATGGAGTGAGGACCCAACGCACATCATGCAGGTTCTCCAGAGCTACCTGCAAATCAAGGATCCCGATAAGGCCCCAGATGTAGTCTTCGCCCGCGCCGCGGAGTCGGCTGAGCAGGTTGCAGCCCATCTGGAATCTGCCGTCCGCCAGATGCATGGTGGATTTATCAAATCCAGGCTATTGCGTTGGGCGATTAGCCGCTATAGGGCGCTGGCGGGGATGCGCGAGGCTCCGAAATTCTTCGCCATCCGCATGCTGAACATTATCCGCCAGGGGTTGCTACAGAGCGGCCAAGAACTCGTTGAATCAGGTCTTCTGGAACAGCCTGACGATTTGTTCTTTCTGACCATCCGCGAACTTGATGAACTGCACGAATCTAACGTGCACCCACTCACGCGAGCGCTTCAACTTCGCATCACCGAACGCCGGGCGAACTACCAGCGCGAGCATTTACGAAAACAGATTCCGCGCGTGCTGCTCAGCGACGGAAGGACGTATTATGAGGGTGTGCGTGCCCCTGAGGGGCAAGAAGGTGCCATCATAGGCGACCCGGTTTCTCCCGGCCAAGTGGAGGGGACTGCGCGGGTAATCCTTGACCCCCACAGCTCCCAATTAGCCCCGGGCGAAATACTGGTCTGCCCCGGGACCGACCCAGCTTGGACACCGCTCTTTCTTACCGCAAGCGGGCTCGTTATGGAGGTCGGCGGGATGATGACCCACGGATCGGTGGTTGCCAGGGAATTTGGCATTCCGGCTGTAGTAGGCGTGCATCAGGCCACCGAGCGGATCAAAACTGGTCAAAGGCTGCGGGTAAACGGATCCACAGGCGAGATCACGCTTATTGAAAACGAGAAGCAGCAAAACGACTTCACAAGCGCGATCACAGATGCTTGACTCTCGTTTTCCTCGTTGTAGAATACAAAACATCAAGGCAAGGTAGTTGAATCAGATGACGATAAACGCTTGCTTTTCTCAATTAATGGTCATGCAATCGCTGCCGTTGCCGATGGACCGAGGCCCATCGGTGTGGGTCAGTCGCGCCTAACAGCCGCCTGCCCCGGCAGCGTATCCTCCGCCAGCCTCGCGCTGGCGGTTTCCTTTACAGGGAAATCGCCCGCTGGTATCGTTTAACCCTAAACAAGACCGCACTTTCGAGAGGAATATCATGACCGAGACCATTCATGTAAGCGTCGCCTGGCCCTACGCCAATGGTGACATGCACGTTGGCCACATTGCCGGCGCTTACTTGCCAGCTGATATCTTCGCCCGCTACCATCGCCTGAAAGGCAACCGGGTGCTCATGGTATCCGGCTCGGATTCTCATGGCACGCCAATCACAATCGAAGCGGATAAGCGAGGCATTACACCGCGCGAGCTTTTCGAACATTACCATCACCGTTTCCTGGAGACACAGAAACAGATCGGCATCAGCTATGACCTTTTCACGCATACCGACACCGAGAACCACCACCGCATCGCCCGTGATTTTTTCTTGCGGCTGCACGAGAACGAATACCTGTATCAGGAGATTCAAAAGCAGCTGTATTCCGAAGAGGAGGGGCGCTTTCTTCCGGATCGTTATGTCGAAGGTACATGTCCAATCTGCGGTTACGAAGAAGCGCGCGGAGATCAGTGTGACAACTGCGGCAACCTGCTCGACGCCCTGGAGTTGATCAACCCGCGCAGTAAAACCGACAACAGCCGACCTGTAGTGCGCGAGACGGAGCACTTCTTCATGGATTTGCCCGCTTTCACCGATCGACTCCTGGAATACCTTGCCCAACACGCCGGCCACTGGCGCCCGAATGTGATCAATTTTGCACGCAATTTCATCGAAGGTGGACTTAAAGGGCGAGCTGTCACACGTGATATCTCATGGGGAATCCCTGTCCCGTTGGACGGCTGGGAAAATAAGCGTATCTACGTGTGGTTCGAAGCCGTGATGGGTTATTTCACCGCTTCGATAGAGTGGGCACACAACACCGAACAGCCTGAAGCCTGGAAAGAATGGTGGTACAAACCGGAGGCGAAAATCTATAATTTCATCGGCAAGGATAACATCCCCTTCCACACAGTGTTCTGGCAGTCCGAACTGCTCGGCGTGGGGAGTATCTACGACGAACCCCAAAACCGGCCTCTCAACTTACCTTACGATGTTCCTTCCAACGAATTCATGAACATCGAGGGATCTCAATTCAGCAAGAGTCGCAATTGGGCCATCTGGCTGCCTGATATTCTTGAGCGGTTCGATCCGGATGCTATTCGCTTTTACATCACTGCGGCCATGCCTGAGAACCGCGACTCTGAGTTCTCCTGGTCAGATTTCGTGCGCCGCAACAATGGCGAGTTGGTTGCCGCCTGGGGCAACCTCGCCAACCGGGTTCTTTCCTTCGCTTACAAGCATTGGGATGGACTCGTGCCCGAGCCTGGAGAATTGCGCGACATAGACCGCGATTTGCTCCAACAGATCGAGACCGGCTTCGATCGCGTCGGTTCCTTGCTCGAGGGTGTAAAAATCAGGGCTGCGCTGCAGGAGACGCTCGGTCTAGCACGCCAGGTGAACGGATACCTCGACCGGGCGCCATGGTTCGGGGTAATTGAAGAAGACCGCCAGGCTGCGGCCACCACGGTCTATACAGCCTTGCGCGCTATAGACTCGCTCAAGATCCTCTTTGCCCCATTCCTGCCCTTCAGCAGCGAGCAACTCCACGAGAGTCTCGGTTATGATGAACCGATATTCGGCGAACAAAAAATCGTAACCTACGATGAATCTGAGCGCTCCCACGAAGCGTTAATCTACGACTCGTCATCAGCCACTGGCCGGTGGGCGCCCAGCGACCTCGAGCCTGGCCATAGATTCAATAAACCCAAACCAATGTACCGTAAATTAGACGAATCGGTGATTAACGAAGAACGCGAGCGACTCGGCCAACCAAGCGAATAACATAGGGAGATCCACACGGCGGCATCAAAGAGTTGGGGAAGGGTACACGCTGCGCACATACTCTCCTGTGTATCTCCTCTTTTATCCACGCTATTATCCCAAAACTCCTTTTAAACTCATGCCCTGCTTCATTTCTCGATGTAGAACCAGAGAGCGAATTGACCACAGCCGTCAGGGACCATAGAATGGTATATCGAAGGAGAAGATAAAACACTTTACCGTTTCGCTCGATTGACTTTTCTAATCCATTCGACGTTGCATTCGGGCATCACGATTCTCCGATGGAAGTTCTCTATGGCATCGAATGATCTGTTATTAAAAGGCATCGCCGCGGCAAAAGATGGGGACAAGGAGCGCGCCCGCTCCTTGCTCAGCAAGGTCGTACTCGAAATGCCGGATTCCGAAGAAGCCTGGTGGTGGCTTGCAAAAAGCGTTGATAATCCCCGTCAGCGCGAGTTCTGCGCACAGAAGCTCCTCGAGATCAACCCCCGGCACAGGGGCGCGCGAGAGTTGCTACAAGGAACCGCCGAGAGTTCACCGCAAACAACATCCCGGGCGGCGATAGCCCCCGAGAAACGTGCTGCCCAAACCACCACTGCTACCCGCAGTCGCCCTCAGTCGCCTCCTAAAAAGAAAACCGCCCGCCCTCGAGGCGCGAGGACCACGCGTCAAACGGTCATCCTAGTTGTTCTTGCCTTTGCCGTCTTGCTGGTTTTCGTCGGCGGAGCTGCGTATGTCTTCTTCGACACATCCGGGTCTCTCGATCAGTTGTTCAACTTTGTCAATCCCCAAGCATCTCAAACTACGCCTCTCCCGCCCCTTACAGCGACGGCGACCACCGAAGGCGTCTCGCTCTCCAGCATTCCCACCTGGACCCCCACTCCCTCACCGACGCCCCCTCCGGCAACACCCTCGCCGACGCCGACCTACACTCCCCAACCGGCCGGCTCACCGACACCGATTCCGCCCACACCATCTGAACTTCCATCGATCTCCGATGCTCAACCGGTTGTCCTAAACGATGGCACCGGCTTTCTGACCCTGTTCCCCGACTCCTTCAGCGTCTTCAGGTTTGAACCGAGAGAGACATTGGATATTCAAACTATAGCGACGTTGACCTTTCACCTGATTAGCTCTGAGCGCAAACAGCCTTTGACGGTCGAGCTCTATCTCTGGAACTCGGCAAACAACTCATGGGAACCTTTCGGTGTTTATTGGGGAGACAACCCGATCATTTCGCCCGGGCCCTATGTTTACAATGACGGCGCGATTATCGCAGCTCTACGAAACTGGGGGAGCGATCCAATCGATGTGGATAACACGAGCTTCACTTTCGCCGCACGTCTGACAAATGGGCTCGATATTTTCTACGGGCTAGACCGCGCTGGTTCGCGGTTTCCTACAACCCCGCCTGAGGCCACCCCGACAACGACCTTTGACTAGTGTGCCCCCGTTCTAATTGTCATGGACCACAAATGGGGATGTGCGCCTGAAGACAACCGCCCAAGTTCATTGGACGGAATATGGGCAGTCCAAACACAGTTTCTCCCGCACACATTAAAAACTCGATCTGGCGGCTTTTTGATGTCTTTGATCCCTGAAAGGATTCTATACGGGCAGAAGATATTCCGCCTCGATGTGGTTACTCATACATTTGGTTGATATTTTCTTATGGCTTACTTCGTAAATAAACCGGCGCGAAATCATTTATTCAGAGTATCAGCCCTAGCTCTTTCTAAATATTACGCTATCTGACACCGCTATATCCCTCAGCGCTTCCTCCAAATTGATTCCGGACATACAATAGTCAACCATGACAATGTCAAAGCTACAAATCGCCGCAGTCCAAATGAAGATGCGCGTGGGTGATCTGCAGGTGAATCTGAAACGCACTTCCATCCTTCTGCAAGAGGCTGTGCAGGCTGGTGCGGATATAGTTAGCTTCCCCGAGAGTGTGCTCGACGGTTATGCTTGCCGCCTACCTGAGCTCCCAGACCTCGCTCGCCCCATCCCTTGTTTCGAAAGCGACGAAGTCGCAAGACTAGCTCTCAAGTATAAGGTATGTGTGCTTTGGAGCATGGCTGAACGACTGGGTGAATCGATCTACAACAGCGCGCTACTCTTTGATCGTCAGGGGAAACTAAAGCTTCATTACCGCAAGACGCATCTCTGCCGTGAGGTTGGCGAAATCGACGTCTATCGGCCTGGATCTAGCTTACGCACAACCGAGATCGACGGTTGGACTATCGGAGTGATGATCTGTTTCGACCGTCACTATCCAGAAGTTGCGCGCTCCTTAGCTTTACAAGGCGCACAACTCATCTTACACCCCACAGCGACCGTGTGGTTCAAGCCTGATCCACTTAGTATAAATACAGCTATGATGCGCACACGCGCCTATGAGAACCGCTGCTTCATCCTCTCTATTAACCAGGTCAATTACGGGGGCGGATCTGCTCTCTTTAGCCCTTGGGGGGAGACTATTGCTATCGCCGGCGAGGAAGAGACGATCCTGATGACCGAAGCCGATCCGTCGCAACTTGTGTTGCAGCCAGATAATCATTTTGACATTCTCGCCGGGCGTCAACCTCAGTTGTATCTCTCCGAGACACCGTGAGCAAGGTTGCTTGGATTGACTGGTTGGATGCAGAGAGAGCGGGATCCAACAACCAATCTGAGCTTAAGATCGCGAATATATACCCTCTTTCTGCTGCGTGAGAACGGCTGCTTAAGGTAGTTTTGCATGAAAGGTAGTAAGTTTAAGATGATCTTTCGTCGAAAATTATGACTCTTGTATCTAGCGCGAAGTGGTTGCAGTGCCCGCGGATTAGCCTGGTTCTTGCCCTCCCTTCCAGACGCGCCAAGATGCGATCCTAAGCCCGATTCTTTTTAGGCGCACTGGATGACCTGAAGGAGCAGGTCTAATAACTAGTTGATGCTCCTTCAGAACATGCTCACCAATCGCAAGAAGGTCCTCTCAGGCTCCGCGAAAGACCGGTGGACGTTTCTCAAGGAAGGCATCCACCCCCTCTTTGTGGTCCGCCGTTCGACCTGCGATCTCCTGCAAGATGGCTTCATACGCCAATGCCTCGTCGAGGGATTTCAGCTCAGTTCGATTGAAAGCCCGCTTTGTGAAACCCATTGCCCTCGTCGGGCCTGCAGCGAGCTTTGTGGCATATTCATGGACCCCTTGACGGAGTTCGGAATCAGGAAAGACCCGGCTGACCAAACCATGTCTGTATGCTTCTTCCGAAGTGAGGATCCGGCCGCCAAAGGCAAATTCACTTGCCATTGAAAGCCCGAGGATCAATGGCAGAAAGACCGAAGTGCCCGAGTCGGCCGCAAGTCCGATCCGGGTAAACACGAAGGAAAAACTTGCGCTTTCTGCCGCCCAGCGAATATCCGTCGCCAACGCAATACCAAGACCTGCCCCGGCAGCAGGTCCGTTGATCGCCCCGATAATTGGCTTTTCAATTGCTCGTAACTTACGAACCACCTGGTTGTATGTGCGCTCCAGGTGATCTCGATATGGGATGTCTTCCCCCGCCTGCTGGATATCGCTGATGTCTTGACCTGCGCTGAAGAATCTCTTGGAACCCGTAAGAACAACACAGCGAACAGAATCGTCTTTTTCGGCAGCAGCTAATGCCGCCAGTAATTTGTCGACCATTGGCAGGTCGAACGCGTTCGCCTTCGGTCGATCCAGTTTAATGGTCAGGACACCGTCGCCCTGTTCAGTATAGATGCCCATCGTCGTCATGAGATCTCTCCCTTTTACCATCCCCTGGAATGACACTGCAATGATGTGACTTTAAGGAAAAAAACCGGGCGCTGTTGCGCCCGGCTGGCTTTCTTACAGAGAAAGGCCAAAATCTAAATTATCATCCAAATCATCAACATCATCGTCGATGTCACCGAAATCGAAACCGAATTCAATTTCAATGTCCTCTTCCTCCAGACGGATCCAGAGCATAAGTACGTGCCCTTCCGAGGTCTCTAACCAACGGACAGCTACGATGGGTGCTTCCTGGGTGAGACCATCCTGTGAACGGAACTCGAGGAAGATAGATTGTCTCTGCCGCCAAGCGCGATAGCAACGCTCCACTAGTGTTGGCCCATTCGCTGTTCTTACACGGCAAAATGCGACTCTCGACGGGATTGGACCCTCGGTCAAACCAAACAGCCAGGTATCACCGACTAGCTCAAAAGTCGGTGGTGGTCCTTCGATGATGGTGATTTTCTCGGGCTCAGGCATAGCTTCCTCATCGACCTGTTCTGCAGGCGGCGGTATCTTACCATAGATTCTACCCGCTTTTCGTGGACCCTGCTCGTAGAAAATAGGTAGGATACCGCGCGAGCATGGCTCGCTATCCATGACCACCTTTATGTTCTTTACAAACAAATCGAACGCTTATTCCCAACTGAAGTCGTGATGCTCTCGTCTAATAAATACCTTCTCCCGGCTAGCCCGTGCACGAAAGTTTCTTGTCAGACGACACGTCAAAGAGATGATACAAAACATCAACAGCAATCATCTTGAAAACATTTTCTAATACCTCATTTGAGGGTCGATCACATGACTCTAGCAAACACACTTATCCGCGGGGGTAACCGCGCGCTCGATTTCTTCCTGCGCGTAGACCCCCGAGAGGTCCTCAACACCGGAACTCCCGCGGAGAAGTCTAGCAACCCGGCCCGGGCGATGATGAAGGCAAGTAAATCTTTGTTGGCTGATGCAGTCAATCCAGAGACGGGATTGGTCGACTACGTCAGTTTGCGCGAGAGCGATGTGTATGCTCAGTTCCGCGGGATCACCCGTCAACTCTCAACGTGCAAACCAAGTGACCTTGGCCATGGTTATGCCCTGATGACTTTTTGGATAAATCTCTACAATGCGCTGATCATCGACGCTGTTGTTCGCTTCGGAATTCAAGGCTCCATTATGAGTCGACCGGGAATCTTTCGCCAGGCTGCCTACAACGTGGGCGGAATGCGGTTCTCCGCTGATGAGATCGAGCATGGCATTCTGCGCAGAAATCGCCCCAACCCTGTTACATATTTCCGATCATTCGCCGCGGGCGATCCCCGTCTATCGTTGATGGTAGAACAGCTTGATCCTCGAGTCCATTTCAGCCTTGTTTGCGGCGCCCGTTCCTGCCCTCCAATCGCTTTTTACGATCACGAACACTTAGACCAGCAGCTCGACCAAGCCGCGGCCGCATTCATTAACGGAGGTGGGGTTAACTATTCGCCGGAGATGAATACGCTCCGGATCTCTAAGATCTTCCAGTGGTACCTTGCGGACTTCGGTGGGTTACCTGGTGTCTTGGAGTTGGTCCAGCGCCATATTCATGACAAGGAAGTTCTAAATGTCCTCAGAAGCGGAGATTTCCAGGTTCGTTATATGCGCTACGACTGGACGGTTAATTCGAGCGTATAACCCCTTCCGAAATTCGCGTATCGTTAAACGAAACCGAGGCATATACCAGATATGCCTTGTTTCTTAAATAAAGGTAGTTTGGAAAAATTTTTTAAAGGAACGCGCACGAACAGGCGAGGTTGAACACAGCCCAACAGCTCCTGCTGCACACGCCGGAGAGCCCTCATGGGAAATCCAGGTGATCTGTCTTTCTTGAATGAGATCGTTTCCGGCTCGGCACCCTCACGCTGTGTTTTCTTGGCCTTGCTCACGATCCTCCAGATTCACGTCTTCTTTACGAACCGATGTTCGAACAGCCGCGCAGAGAGGACAAAAGGGCCGATCACACAACAGCGCCCGCGGATCCTCGTGAATCCAACCTACGGTAGCGTTGAGCAAATCTCGGACCGGGACGACCTCAAGCCTCAATCCTTCAAATTCAGCAGCATGTGAGATTCCATCGAGTCGACCCCTGATGGCATCAAGGCCATCAGGGCAGCCTGGCATATTTCTGCACTTGACAACCCCTTCTTCCGTTAGCGCCCAACGGGTAAAGCCTCTGCGCCCCGCCAGGCGTTCCGCCCTATGCAGACTAACATTCGAGCGGTGGTCTGTGTCGATCAACAGCACATCACCGTCGAAATCTGCCAGCCATCCAATCGGCGCGAATGGCCCTTCGATCGTCTGGCTTTGCAGCGCCTCCTCGAGATTAACGCCTACGAATGAGAGAACAGGATGATTGGAACGCCGCGTCTGTGGATAGCGACGCATGACCTCGGAAACCTCTCCTAGCTCGGAGTCGACGGACAATTCCGGATGGTATATCTCAGCGTCTAGATTACCGTCCGTCTCCGAACCATACTCGAGAGCGTTGTCAGGCGGCCCGGATGGCGGGATGATGGTCGTGCGTTGGGTGAAGGCCGGCATCATCAACGCTCCACAAGTCGCCGTCAGCGCGCCAACGATCGTCTTCGCCCCGCCAGACACCTTAGTTGGCGCAGAGAAACCGCTATGAGCGATCACCTGGCTATGGGAGTCGAGTCCGATCTCTTTCAATGCTTGGACAAACTGTCGATACGTAAGCATAGAACCTCAGATGTGCGAAAACCGGCAATAGGTAACAAGAAATAAACAGCCCCCTTTTTCAGGGTCATGCGCCAGTCCGTTATTTTCCCTTCCATTCTGCTTCACGTTTCTCCATGAAGGCCCGCATGCCTTCCTTCTGGTCTTCCGTGCTGAAAAGGAAATAGAAACTTCGGCGCTCATCCGCAATGCCGTCAGCCAGGAAAGATTCAAAAGCTTGATTAACCATTTCTTTTCCCATCCGCACGGCTACAGGTGCACGTTTAGCTATTTCGTTTGCTAGCTTGAGTGCCTCTTCGAGGTAAATCTCCTCGGGGACGACGCGGTTCACCAACCCAAACTTACAGGCCTCCTCGGCATTCAGGTGTCGATCGTTAAGAACCATCTCCATCGCCAGCGCTTTTCCTACCGCCCGAGTAAGCCGTTGGGTACCACCCGCACCAGGGATCACGCCAATATTGATCTCTGGCTGGCCAAATTTAGCCGTCTCCGAGGCGATGATCATATCGCAAGCCATAGCCAGTTCATTCCCGCCCCCCAAGCACCATCCCGAAACAGCGGCGATGATCGGCTTCTTCACTTCCCGTATCAAATCCCAGCGTTTGATAGGCTCAGATTGCAGCATCTCCGCCGCAGTTGCGTCGACCATCTCTTTGATATCGGCCCCCGCCGCGAAGGCGCGCCTATTGCCGGTAATGACAATTGCGCCTATCTGGGGATCAGCATCGAAAAACACAAGCGCTTGTCCCAATTCTGCCATAACAGCGCTGTTAAGCGCATTTAACGCCTTCGGTCGGTCGATTCGGATCAGCCCCACGCCTTCGTGGATTTCCGTCTTGATATTTTTAAAGGACATACAAAACCTCCATTAGTTCTTCGACTGCTGATTCAGAGCCCAACGAACCATGAACTGTGCCGCTGCTCCTGCATCGCGGTCCTTCAGCATATTGGTGAATTCTTTTCTATCGGTTATTTCTTCCGTCTAAAAAAAAGGTATGTGGGCAACCCGATTAATCCGCGTCAACGCAGGCGCGCCCGCAGCTTGGCGATATGCGCGGTGTGATCTCGCCGGTGCCAAAGACTCCGCCGCAGAATTTTCCGCGCAGACCATGTCTCACCCGCCAGAGTCACGGCGCCCCCGCTCTTTTGAAGCTCCGGCAGCTTTATGAGCATATGAGCATGAACTTCGCGCAAAAAGAGGTTAGCATCCGCGGGAATCCCATCGCGCGGGAATGCCAAACCGAGACGATCTAAGTACCACCACTCTGACTTGGCGACATGCTCCAGAACGCCATCAATTGACCACTGCTCACCCGGAAATATCTTGTTTGCATCCTCGGGATCGATATCCTCCACTGAGGCGAGCAAATCTTCATAGGTTGTCTCGAGCAGGAGCTTGAACTCGTTGATCTCAGCGCCAACGAGAGGCGGACGGTCTGCTGCGAAGAAAGCGTTCACCATATGGCCGTCTTCGAATTCCCAGGTCCGAATCACTTCCGATACGATCATCGGCGCCGAGAGGCCCGTTACCCGAATCCCATGTTTTTTGCACCAATCGAGATAATTATCGATCGCCGCCGGTACCGCCTGGATTGCCGTCTCGCGGTTTTCATTGCTGGCGAAACATCCGGGCAGATCGGGGACATGTGCGATCCATACGTTTTGATTTTCTTCTGCACAGACAATGTATGCCATCTCAAGCCCTTATTCCGCTTCAATGCGAGAATAGCGTCTAATCATTTTATTAAAGGCGATGCCCTTGAGAAAGCCGTGGGGGAGCCCTGTGTGTACATTCCAAGTATTCAATCATCCTCTACAGTGCCGCAACCACTCATTCCGGGATCGCTCAGGCGCTAAAACATCTCAAAAGAACATATCCTGGCATCAGCAGAGGCTGAGAACTCAACTATTATACGTCGACAGAACCGCGCCCGCACTGCGCCTCTGACGCTGCTTTTTAATCCGTTACCTGCGGGGCTACGGGAGAGCAATCTTGGCTAAACAGGACGAGGCTTCTCGGCGATGAACATTCCAGTCTCCTTGCGGGTACGAATGATACCCTCTTCATTAAGCTGCCTTCCAGTGAATACTCCCCGCCGCACACCGTCCTGGTGTCTTAGGAAGCGACGGGGCTTCTAGGCCAAAGCCAGAGATTGTATCCCCAATCTCAAAATATTGATGGCGGCATTGTGGTCTC
>DAOUDJ010000163.1:0-11013 GCA_034430795.1 Anaerolineales bacterium
TTGGATCAACACGATTGCGGACAGGATCTCCGCATCTCCCAAGACAATGGTGCCTGCGATGGTAGCTGGTGCAGTTGACCCGGTGTTGGGCATGGACATAAATCCCACAGGAATCTCCGCTTCAGCTGCTACCAGGGCAGCATCCATGGCCGCCTCATCCATCGCCAGGGGCGCGATGGTGCAGATCAACAAGGACAGCGGGGGGCTGTTTTTCAATCTTTCTTCACTTCCAGCGACAACCCGCGCCATCTCTATAGCGTATTTCGTGGTTATCACTTCGACAATCGTGGGGGTTTGCACATGTTTGAGAGTGTTATTAAAGGAAGCTTCCAGTTCGTGAAGAGAAGGAGAGATAGGATGGTCCTGGGCACTGACCATCGGCCAGTAAAAACTGACACTGGATAGATAATCAGCTATCCGGGCAGATTTGGCGACATCATCCTTGATGGAGGAGCGGAGTTCCCTATTCTTATAGTCTATGGTTTTTGTGCCAGTACCATCTGTGGCTTCATAGGTCACCGGTTTAGAGAGGTCCAGATCAAATTCTCCTGTACGGCCGCCCATGGTGTAATGACGGGGTACATGGGAGAGAGCCTTCATGATTACTTCTTGGGATAATTTCACGATCTGGGTCTCAAAATCAACCCGGGCGCCGTGTTCGGCGTAGATCTTCAACGCCCGCTCCGAGGGGCATTTGAAACCGGTTTTCTCCAGGATCTCGAGTGTGCCTGATCTGAACTGTTCCAGTTTTTTATCAGTCAGAATGCGGATCTGATAGGAAGGAACCAGGGGTTCGATCGGGGGTGTTGGGTTTGACATTTTTTTCTCCTTCGGTATTTCAATCAATGACTAGTCTGAATAAAGTTTTAATAGATCTTGATAACTGTCAACTCTCCGGTCCCGATATGGAAAGGAGGAGAATCTTTTCGTCTTTTCAACCAGTTCCAGGTCAACAGGACAAATCAGGATCTCTTCCTGATCTTTTGACCCTTCTTTGACAATCACCCCATCCGGGCTGGCGACAAAACTCTGTCCCCAGAAGTTGATACCCTGCTCTCCGTTTGGACCGACTCCGGTAGATTGATCTATCAAGTTTGAGTTCAATGGATCCAGTTCAAAACCAACCCGGTTGATCGCTGCCAAAAAACAGGCATTGGCCACCGCGTGCCCCTGCTGGACGGTCTTCCAGGCGCTGTCATATGTGTTTCCTTCTGCAGCACGGGAAAACCCAATCGCTGTGGGGATAAAAATGATCTCTACACCTTGAAGACCAAGCAATCTGGCAGCCTCGGGGAACCATTGGTCCCAGCAGATTAAGACCCCGATTCTCCCGAATTTTGTGTCAAAGACCTTATAACCCAGATCACCCGGTGTAAAGTAGAATTTTTCATAATAGTGGGGATCATTCGGGATATGCATCTTGCGGTACTTACCCAGATAACTTCCATCCGCATCGAAGACAACTGCAGTATTATGGTAAATACCCGGGGCTCGCTTTTCAAATAAACTGGCGATCAGGACGATCTTTAACTTAGAAGCCAGCTCACCCAATTTCTGGATGGTTGGGCTGCTCTCGTCAATTACTTCAGCCAGACCAAAGTATTCCGGATCCTCAACCTGGCAGAAATAGGGTGATTTAAACAACTCCTGGGTGCAGATGATCTGGGCACCTCTCGCGGCTGCATCCTCAATGAACCCAAGAGCCTTATTAAAGTTTGCCTCCACATCAGCCGCACATGTCATCTGGATCATGCCTAGATTGACCATCCTGCTCACATCGTCCTCCTATTTCGCCAGCTTGCCTAACGGCTGTTGTTGGGTCACACAATGCATCATGCCACCCCGTTCTGCCGTAGCCCATGCCGGGATGCCGATAATTTCCCGAGTAGGAAAATGTTCGGCGATGATACTTTTTGCATTTGCGTCATTTACATCACCATAAACGGGTACGAGCACAATGTTATTTGCGATATAGAAATTTGCGTAGCTACCCAGCGACAGTTTCTTATCAAATGGAGGTCGCGTAGATGAGGCGAGTGTCGAATACATCTCATTCTCGGGTTTAGGCAGGCATGCTAATGTTAATGGTTTTCCCGATTCAGTCCAGGTATTTTGCAGTTCATCCCGATGTTGTTTCAGAATCGGATAAAAGTTATTAGATTTATCATCGGTCCAGGAATAAAGCACAGTAGATTCGTCAGTGAAACGGGCATAACTATCCACATGGAGATCTGTATCGCTGCAAACAAGATCACAAAACTCCCGTGAAGCCCCCGATAGCCAAATAATGTGTTGGATTCCTAGATAATCCTTTATGGCAGCTTCGATATCGTCCTGACTCTGTCCAGGGTTACGATTGGGATTAATGATCGAACTACGGGTGGCAATTAGGGTTCCGTGGCCATTAATATCGATCGCTCCACCCTCCAGTGTGATAGGAGCCGTGAACAAAGACAAAGACAACTCATCGGCTACCACTGAAGGAACCATGCGGTCTTTCTTAAAGGGATACCGTTCTCCCCAGCCGTTGAAATTCCAGCTAGTGACAGCCAATTCTCCCTGGTTGTTCACCAGGAAAATTGGGCCACAATCTCGCACCCATACATCGTCATTAGAGATGATACGAACATCAAGGATGCTGTCATCCAGGCCGTAATAAGTTAGCTGGTGATTCAGGTGTTCTCTACGACGTTCATCAGGCACAATGATATGAACGGTTTCATGCTCGCATAAAGCCATCGTCATCTCCAACCAGAGATGTTCCAGGTGTAATTGGGAATCCTCGAGGGTATCCTCGTGGGGCCAGATCAACCAGGTCCCTTCATGGGCTTCCCACTCTGCTGGCATTCGGTAACCAAGTTCTCTAGGCGTTCTTGAGGTCATTAATCAATCTCCTGTTTGAAGATTAGCAGCTTCTTTATCAGCCGCTGCCAGGATCTTCTCCAGCTCCGCCAATTTATCATTTGGCAAGGGTTCAGGAAAATGAGACTCATTGATCTTATTGAACTCTTGCAACGCAACTTCTCTGGATGGCCTGCGTTCATCCCCAAGATAAATCTCATCGGTTATTGGACCGAGAAGATAATCACGGATGTGCTCCCGGGTGTGTTTTTCCCTCAAGAAATGGGAGCCAGGCCCAACGGATTTGATCACATCCAGGGCCAGATCAGCTTCATCAAAATCTACTCCCCGGTAGGATTGATATATTTCAAGACACAGCTCATGATCCAGGATGATCTGCTCAGGATAGAGGAGCATGGATCCATCCAGCATACCCAGATAGCCACAAATCTCACCCCCGCTCACCGGTATGAATGCTGCTCCCATCCCGGTCGCGCTGCCGGAGTACCAGCCGATATCCTTGGCATCACAGCTGGTCCCTCCTCCCCCTAGGCTGGGAACATTCCAGTTGTGGGCGATCTCCACCGTCATGGTGCCAAAGGGAACATCAACACTGGTGACATATCCGCCAGTGCGGGGATGCATCAAGGATACTTCAATGGAATGGAAGACAGGCGCACCAGGATAGGCGAGCTGAATTAGGACCATGGCGCTGACAGTCTCAGCATCACCCGATACCATTGCTCCAAAGGGAGTTGCCGGGGCTGTTGATCCCATGGTTGGCATGGCCATAAAACTCATCGGTATGCCAGCTTCAGCATAGACAAAAGCTGACTCTATTCCATGTTCATCATGAGTCAGCGGAGCGATGCCGCAAATATTGGCACAGATCGGGGGACGATTCCTTCGTTCTTCGTCGCTGCCGGAGACAACCGTAGCCATCTCAACCAGGTAACGAGCTAACTCCGGGAAGACTGTTGTGCCACCCCGGACATGTTTAAGTGTATTGGTCAACCCGGCGTGACATTCATGTAATGGTGCAGTCAAACCATGGTCCTGAGCGCTGACCAGGGGCCAGAAGAAGCCGATCAGCGGTAAGGCGTCGCTGATCCGGGCCATCCGGGCCACATCCTCTTTGCGAGAGCTCCGCTCCTGCCGGGTTTCCAGATCGATCACCCGGGTGCCGCAACCATCGGTACAGAGATAGGAATGATTTCCATCAAGCAACAGATCAAATCGCTCTTCTCGACCTCCCAGAATGAATGAGCGTGGCGCGGTCGTGAGGGCTTTGTCCACAATGTCGGGACTCAACTTAACGATCTGGGTATCCCAGTCCACGTTAGCTCCCGCATCAGAAAAGATACTTAAGGCTTTCTGAGACGGAAATCGGATGCCGACCTCTTCAAGGATCTGATAGGTCCCCGATTTAAGGGCATCAAGCTGAGATTGGGTCAATACCTGTCTTTTATGCTTGGTTGAAAATGCCAGTAGATCTGGAGTTTTTGATGTCATATTCCTCCAATATGGAAATATTAACTAATATATAAACCAGTCATAACCTGGTCCGGTAGTTCCATCACTAATGTCTTCTCAGTTCATTAATTCCTTCTCAGCACGGCTAAGTATTCTGTCAATTTCCTTCTGCACATCTGCCGATGGCGGTTCCGGATGATGATTCTCGAGAATCCACGCCACTTTCTCGCGGGCGTATTCTACTGAGGGGCGATAATTGCCTAACGAGTCAAGTTGGTGGTTGACACCACGGACCATTGCTGTCCGCATGTGTTTGCGGGTGTGTTTCTGACTCAAGAAGTGCCCCCCCGGCTTAACAGCAGCAATCACTTCAACTGCCAGTGTCTCTGGGCTGACGTCCATATTGAGCAAGGAATAGCGCGCCCGGTGATAAATATCGTCATCGAGAATGATGGCTTCCGGATAAAGCAGGGTATAGGTATCTCGCAGGCCAATACCAGTGACGATCTCCGCGCCAGCCAGTCCCACCATGAGGGGATCGGTGGCCACCTCAGCAGCTGACTGCCAGCTATCAAGTTCGGGGCTTTCGGTACCGAAAGCTCCACCGAGGGCGGGCATACCCCAATGGTGGGCTATTTCGATCGGGGCATAACGAACACGGGAATCCAGTGGGTAGCCTACATATGCCGCGGTGCGGGGGTCCGCCCAGGCATGGAGAAGGGAATGAAACACCGGCGTGCCTGGATTGGCCAACTGCAGCAGTACGGCTAAGCTGATCACCTCGGCATCACCGACAACAAGGGCGCCCGCGTAGGTGGCCGGAGCGGTCGTCCCCAAGGTAGGCATGGACATAATTACAACCGGGATTCCGACCTCGGCGAGCACCAGAGCACCTTCGATGGCTTCTTTGTCTTGAACCAGAGGTGCGATGGTGCACACGATCAGCGAGATTGGAGGACGTCGTCGAACTTCTTCAAGGCTGCCCTGCAACACGGTTGCCATTTCAACCCCATAGCGACAGATTTCCTCGCCCATCATGGTCACGCTCTGGTAGTGCTTGGAGTTATTTCTCCAAGTGATATCCACCTCGCGTAGTGGGGAGGTAATCCCGCAATCCTGGGCGCTGACCATGGTCCAACTGAAAGCCATTGAAGATAAATAGTCGTTGATACGGGCCATCATGCCAACATCGGCTTTTGTTGAAGCCCTGTGCTCGCCCGTCTCGAAATCCACGACTTTATGTCCGCAGCCATCATTGGTGAAGAAGGAAACACCATCTTGTAATAGCAGGTCGAACGCGGGATCGCGCGCCCCCAGGGTGAAGTAGCGCGGCACGGTGGACATAGCTTTGAGCACAAGGGAATGCGGGATCTTAACGATCTGTGCTTCATAGTCAACCTGCGCGCCATGCTCAGCGAAAATGTCCAACGCCTTCACAGACGGGAATTGGACTCCCGTATTCTCAAGGATATGGAGGGTGGCTTCTCGCAGATTGTCGAGCTGCTCCTTTTCAAGGCAGGCCAATTTGTATTGAGTTCGTAGTGGTTCGATGGGAGAATGTTCTGCGGCCATAGGCTATCTCTCTATGCTGGCGCGTCGATCAGCCGGCTATTGATATCAACCGCTCTGATTGCGTCTTCGGCAAAACACGCATCGCCGATCATCAGGTGGTGTGGTCGTCCGAATAAGGATCAATTGCTGAACGAATCAACAATCTCGATTTGCTTCCTTTCATAACGTCACAATCCATTCGCCTCTATCTCAGAACCCGATAACGTCATCAGTCATCCAGGGTAAAATTAGGGCCAAGGTGTTTTCGCAGGATGCGCTCGATCTCCGCTTCAACGTCGGCTGGCAACCGTGGTGGTTGGTGAGATGCCAATATATCCCTTGCTTTCTGGCGGCTCTTCTCGGCTACCTGCTCCTTGGCTACCGACCAGGTCTCATAAGCTTCTCTGTTAAGTAATTCGGGTAGCCAGTGACGTCGGAAATTTCGCCGAGTGTGTTTCTCTTTTAGGAAATTTCCTCGAGGGATATTGGCCTTGATCAAGGCTACTTCTTCATCGAGATCGTGCAAAGTGATGCCTTCCATCATCCGACGCAGACCGCCGATAAGCTCGTTATCCATCACCATCTGACTGATGGATATGGCAGAACCAGCATCAACTGCACCCACTCCATATATAATGCTGGCTCCCTCCATCAGAAGTGGAAAAGCGGTAACGGCCTTCTCGAATCCAGCCTGCACATCCACATCTTTGGCATCGGTAGATAGACCACCACACATCGAAGGGATTCCATAAAAGCGAGCCATTATCGCCGCGCCACTGTTTATCATGCCGCGCTCTGGAGCGCCAAGGGGCAAGATACCCGTTCGCATGTCGAGCACGCTTGATACGCTGCCATACAATAGTGGAGTACCCGGATATAGGATTTGCAGTACCACAATCCAGGCTAGGATTTCCAGATTGATAACCACCAATTCCCCTAACAAGGTTACAGGAGCAGATGCTCCACCCATTGCCATGCTGAGCAACGTAATCGGAACCCCATGCTCAGCCCAGCGCAGCATGCAATGAATATTCTCTTTCGTGAAATAAGCAGGACTGATCGGGCAATACAACGTTGCGAAATTTGGACAATCCCTGAGAGCCGCTTCCCCACCCGCAGCCAATGCCAACATCTCAACTGCGGCTTCTACTCTGTCGGGTGATAAGGTGCGATGAACAATCGGTTTATCTGTATAACACAGTAGCTCAGCAATTTCGACCAAATCTGAGCCCTCTCCCATATCCGTGGCAGTCACTGTGGGGCGCACGATATCCACATGAGCGAGCGCATCTTGCAGAATCACAAAATTGCGCACGTCTTGTCGAGTGGCCAACCGGCGCTCGCGGGTATCTAAATCCTGCACGTTCACCGGTGTTCCAGCTCCCATAAAATATGAGCGCTCGTGGAAATCTAGTCCTTCCTGACTCGTTCTTTGATAAAGACTGACCTCTCTCGGCAAGGTTTTCAAGGCTTCGTCCAGGAGATCGCCTGTGATGCGGACCATTTGAGAGTCGCCATCGGTTATAAACCCTGCCGATTTAAGATCCGCCAATGTTTGACTATCAGGCACACAAAAACCTACCTCTGAGAGGATTTCAACCGACTTGTGATGAACCCTATTCGCGATTTGCTCAGATGGTTGATTCCAGAACATCATATCTTCCTGTAGTCTAGGTCTGCTCTGAAGCCTGAATTGTATGCTTTACGCGTGGTGGTTCAGCTTCCCCCCAGCGGTACGACAACTTATGCATCTTCAAGATCAAGAAGGATTGCGTGCGTTCCACACCAGGAATCTGTTGCAGCTTCTCATTTAAAAATGACACAAAGTGTTCGCGGTCTTTACAGAATACCTCTGCAAACAAATCAAATTCACCCGCGGCTTGGACTAAATAGGAGACTTCCGGTAGCTGGGAAACTGCATCTGCTACCTCCTCTATCCTGTGGGCTTGCACGGTGATGCCAATCATGCCTGTTTCATTCCAACCTAGCGCGTGCGGTTCAACGATGGCAACGATTTGCATGACTCCCGCATCGATCAATTTTTTAACCCTGCGCCTTACCGCCCCCTCTGTAAGATTCAATTCTTCAGCGATCTGCGTGTAGGGCGATCTGCCGTTAAATTGCAGATGCGAGATAATTGACCGATCAATATCATCCAACATGGTATTATAGTATCGCAATTCGTAAACTTGTCAACTTTTTTTTGAATTATTCGTCGATTTTTCTTAATAGTATTCCGAATTTCGGATTTACTATGCATGACAGTTCATTCGCTTTGCTTTATCCGACTTTCGCGAATTGTCGCCAATCAAGCCGCAGTTGAAGACAAAGTCGCTAGTATTGAACCGTAGATTTAACTACTTAGTGCAATTTTTCAGGTTGGGATGAAAGGAACGCTACATTGGAGTCGGTGAATTTTAGACCTGCCAAGCCAAAGACCTGTCCCGACCAGTCCAGAGAACCCAAGGGCGGATAGCACGAACGGAACCGAGGGGAGAAACTTTCGAGTGAAGCCGTACATTGCGTGCACTATCCATGTGGCTATTGCCCCTTGAGGGTAGATGACCGTGCGCCTTCTAACGGCTCCGGGATGATCGGCAGCGCAAGACTCCGGGCAATATAAAGCCGGCTGCGCGCGACGTTCGGATCCCTCCCGAGGTTAGGAAGCGCATCTGCAGACAATGGAAATAGAATCCAGGTCGCAGTCTCACTCTGACGCGGTTGTGCTGGTCTCGGTGCTCAGACGCGCACAGATAGCTCAAAACCGCCTTCGTACGGGGTTGTTATCGTTCGGAAGTGATTCATCGGGTCGTAAATGAATTCGAAGTAGTCCCGATACTCGGCGGCGTCCACTGTAGTGTTATCGCAGGCCACGATGGCCCCGGGACGTAAACGTGGGGCCACCAGCTCTAGAGCGGGCAGAGCCACTTCCCAAATGTCTACCAGCATGAAGTCTACCGTGCCGCCAACGTCTTGGAGTGTTTGCCGCAGATCGCCTTCGCGGAGATCGATGAATTCGCTCAGCCCCGCCTCCTTGAAATTCGCACGGGCGATTTCCACTTTCCTGGGCTCGTACTCCGTTCCGATGACCACCCCGCTCTTAACATGATTGTCTCGCACCGCCGCCGCAAGATAGAGAGTCGATACCCCGAACGAAGTACCTGCTTCCACGACCCGTGTCGCTCGCAGGGAACGGCAAAGCAGGTAACAGAACAGCGCCTTATCTCGATCAAGAGCGACCATTTTGTCCGAGAGGAACCGTTGCATATCTACGTCGTAGAAGCCCTCATGATCGATTGCGACCTCTTCTTCTCGCCGTGCGAAGGCTGCGTTTGTCTCATCGACTTGCATGTCGCTTTGCTTATGCAGACGATCGAGAAGAGCCTCTAGTTTTGGATCGTTCAGCATGGATACCATATCTCGCTTCACCATGGGACGGTCACTCGATCATATTCTGCGCTGCCTAACGAATTAAGGGATTCATGTGGCGTGGAACCGCCACATAATCTCAAGTTGTCGAAGATCCTGACCAGGGAACTGAGCCGAGCGCCTCTGGATGGATGTAATCTGGAATTTAAGGGTTGTGAAGATTGTGAAGGACAGCTCGTATCAGACGAAAACGATACAAAGATTATAGATGCTGCAGCGCACAATCCGCAAGAAAAGGGGACGGGGAAAGTCAATTCGGCCAGGTTGAGGGGATGATGGACGGAAAGAAATACGCCGGAATATCTCATCCCTCACCCTGAGGGCGCGAAGTATCTGCCGCCGCAGATGGGGATCAGGATTACTCAACATCGTGCTGCCTCAAGCACCAACCGTGTTGGCGGAGGACGAAACCGTGGTTGGAGAGATTGCAGCCACCGCATCTCCTTCCCGCAGGCAGGACACTTCAGTTCACGCCGATCCCGCTTTGTCTGCTGCCGGGATAATGGAGTTGTGCAGAACCTTCCCAACAGCCGCCGGATCGCCGCAAGCAAGCGGCGTTTCCCCGGGCTGAATATGCCATAGTGCCGGACCTTCACAAAGCCCTTCGGCAGGACATGCTGCAGAAAGCGGCGGATGAATTCATCGGCCCCCAATATGCAGGAGCGGGTTTCTCCACTGTTGGAATCTTTGTAGGAAAAGGTGACCTTGCCGTCAGAAAATCGGCGGATGCGTCGGTTGCTCAATGCCACGCGAAATATGTAGGGAGCCAGATACTTGAACGCCGCCACACCTGTGATGGCCGAAAATGTTCATCCGTTCAAGGAAATGCGCCAGAAAATACTCTGAGCGATATGATCACGGTCCTGAAATCCTGATAGGAAAGATTGACCCTGGTTTCATTCAACAGAACCCTTCAGAGCATCATTATCGGATTCGCATGTCCAGAGTGAAGCGTGGGAAACTAAGTATCCAGAGATCTCGGGGTCGAATCCGAAAAAGGGGGTCTCGGAGAGTCAGGCTGAATTATTAAGAGCTGCCAGTGAATGTGAATATGTCCTCTCAGATATTAGGGGGCACCCTATTCCTTTTTGGTCCAAGAAAACGAATTTCAAGATTCGGAAAAGCCTGACGGTCTACGTTTCGTCCGGGGGGCTCAATTTGAGCGCTTCAGAAACGGGCTGATAACCCCCAGGATACGAGTTCGAACCCTAAACAAGGGGTGTGATGCCCGAAAATGTACATCCGTTCGAGAAAATGTGCCAGAAAATAATCTGAGCGATACGATCACGGTCCTGAAATCCCGATAGGAAAGATTGACCCTTGTTTCATTCTACAGAACCCCTCCAGAGCATCATTATCGGATTCGCATGTCCAGAGCGAAACGTGGGGAATCCAGGATCCGGAGATCTCGGGTTCGAATACGAAGAAGGGGGTCTTTGAGAATCAGACCGAATTAGTAAGGGCTACCAAAGTATGTGAATACGTCCGTTCCCCTACTCCTTTTTGATCCAGGAAAATGAATTCACAGATTTGGAAAAGCCTGACGGTCTACGTTTCGTCCGGGGGGCTCAATTTGAGCGTTTCAGAAACGGACTGATAACCCCGGGGTTACGAGTTCGAACCGTGTGCAAGGGGGCTTGGAAGGAAAAAGGCACCCTCGCGGGTGCCTTAAGGTAGCGGGGCTCAGATTCGAACTGAGGACCTTCAGGTTATGAGTTC
>DAOUDJ010000164.1:0-9719 GCA_034430795.1 Anaerolineales bacterium
AAAAAACCAGCGTCTCTCTCGGACACTTTGACCTAAATTAACAACGCCTGAACAGGGGGCGATCAAGGTGTCCGAGTAAAACCGGAATCACTGTACGAATCCACCGGAATAACCACTTCAGCCAGGGTTCTTTTTTAGCTCCCAGCCAACTTAATAATCGAGTTATGGCATCCCATGTACCCCGTCTAAGATTTGATGAGCGTACAGAGGCTCTCAGGGTCGTTATCTGACCTTGTACGCTGTCGATCAGGGCGATGGATGGGCCCTGATGGCAAACATAGGCCTTTTCATGGGAAAGCTGGTGAGTCCCTGGGAGAGATCGTTGGTATTCTGGTGAATGCAGTGAGTAACCTCCTGAGTTTCTTCAATTATTTGGTGGAAGATGTAGAGTTGTACTTGATTTTATCATTATATTCATACTCATCAATGTCGAACGTACGTGTGACAGGTAGGAAACCTTTTTAGGGGAGTATTCAATATAACTCAGACTAGTCAACAGTTATCGTTGCGAGACATTGACCTCGAGCCTGATTACCGTTCGGACTACAGCAACATTATCAAGGACTTTTATATCCCTTGCCTAAGTAGGAGCTCTAAGTATCGTCGGGCGGTTGGATATTTTACTAGCAGCGGTCTTACTGCTGCTTCAAAGGGTATTGAGGCATTCATAGAGGGTAATGGCAGGATGCTCCTTGTTGCAAATCCCTTCCTCTTGGATAAGGATATTGCAGCTATGAAACGAGGCTATCTGGCTCGCGAGGATGCAATCGAGAAGGCATTAATCAGACAAATAGCGGTAAAAGAAACCAGCCAGCCACAAACAGGAATCGGCTACCTGGCCTGGCTCATCGCAGAAGGCCGCTTAGATGTTCGGATTGCATTGCCAGTTGATGAGGAAGGCAATCCGAGACAGGGTATCTACCACGAAAAACTTGGGATCTTTTCAAATGAATCAGGCGATGTAGTCGCATTTAGTGGTTCAGCAAATGAGACACAAGGTGGTTTAATAGACAATTTTGAATCCATCGATGTTTTTTGGTCATGGGGAGATACTTCAAGCAGAGTTAAACGCAAGGTCAAATATTTTGAACGATTGTGGGCCAATGAGACGAAGGGACTTGAGATCTACAAATTTCCGGAAGCAGCTCAGAATGAATTCCTAAAAGCCTATTCTAAGCGAGGGGCGACTGGCACGAATGGTGGAAGTGTAAGTGAGCCTGGTGCTCCATACGGCCCATCCAGTGATCGAAGGTGGCGCCACCAAGATGAAGCCATCGCTGTCTTCTTGAAGAAGGAGCGCGGAATCCTTGAAATGGCCACCGGCACTGGCAAGACGCGGACTGCGCTTAGAATCGCAGCAGAATTATTCAGGGAAGAATCGATATCAACGATTTTAATTGCCACTGATGGCAATGATCTCCTGGATCAGTGGTATCTCGAACTACTTGGGTTTGTGAATAACCATGATTTCGAACTTACTATTACTAGACATCACGGTGCCTATCATGACCGAGAACGTTTCATACTGAATCCCCAGAAAAGCATCTTACTTATTTCTCGTGAAAATCTTGCACCAGCACTACGAAGTCTAAAAGGAGAGATTGCCGTCAGGACACTTCTGATCCATGACGAAGTCCATAAACTGGGCAGTGCAGGAAATAGAAAATCTTTATCTGGTCTTTCTGATACAATTCGTTATCGACTCGGACTAAGTGCAACCCCCGAGCGTGTGTATGATGAAGAAGGAACAAATTTTATCAACACGCATATCGGTCCTGTAGTTTTTACTTTCGAGATTAATGATGCGATAAAACGAGGGATTTTATCCCCATTCAATTATTATCCACTGCATTATGAGCCCGACGAGAATGACCTCCAAAGAATTCAACAGGTTTATAAATTAGTCGCAGCGAGAAAGCATGCAGGCAATCCGATGGCTCCAGAAGAGATTTGGATTGCCTTGGCAAGGGTCCATAAAACCTCCCGTGCAAAACTCCCTGTCTTCAGAATATTCATCGGGAACCATGATGACTTATTGAAACGTTGTATCATATTCGTTGAAGAACAAGAGTACGGCAATGAAGTACTAGAGATCGTCCATGAGTACCGGCATGATTTCCACACATACTACTCTGGTGAGGAGCCAGATATACTACGACGGTTTGCCACTGGTCAAATTGAGTGCCTTATTACATGCCACCGTCTATCTGAAGGGATTGACATTCAATCTTTAACATCCGTTGTTCTTTTCTCATCAGCACGAACAAGACTAGAAACAATACAAAGGATGGGAAGGTGTCTACGAACAAATCCCGATGCTCCCTATAAGCGATCCCATGTAGTTGATTTTATCCGGAAATCTGATAACGAAGACGAAGCGAATCCTGATACTTCAAGAGAAGAGTGGCTAACGGAATTATCAAATATTGATTATGAGGATTAGAAAATGGTCGCAATTGACCCACGTCTTGAGAAAGCATTAGAGGAGGCGACCTCTCAGTCTGGTCAGCCGAAACAGCTCTTCAAACGGCTTAACAGTTGGTTGGAAAATTTATTGGAGGGGAATGAAACCCTAGTCGATCGCGATTCGGTTCACAAGCACATCGAACTCATCTATGAATCGATAATCACAGATACTTCTAGGGAGAGTAAAGAATAAGTCATGGCGATAGACCTGCAATTAATAGGATGGAAAGCCCATGGACTAAGGTGTCCCGATCATGAAGTATCATTTCATGATGATACACAAAAAGTCTATCCAGTGACCTTGGTTCAGATGCCGACTGGAACGGGAAAAACAACTACTCTTGAGCTCCTTCGTACAGTACTCTCTGGCTCGGCAAGCGATTGGCCATCTGATCATATACGCCAATTTCAAAAACGTGACAGTACTGATCCAAATGGTTTATTTCAGGTTGTTTTGTCTTACAATGGCAGAAGGTTAACCCTCCGTATGGAATTTGATTTTGAAAACGGCAAAGTGAATTACTTCACGACATACAGGAAAGGTCTGCAGGAAGGATTTCAACCCCCACGCGAATTACAGAAATTCCTCAATCCAAACTTTATTAAATATTTTATTTTTGATGGTGAGCTCGCGGGACAACTCCTTGACCGTAATAACACAAATGCACAACGAGTGATAGAAGTGCTGTTTCAGCTAATTATTTTCTCCATGATATCAAACCGAATTGATGAATACTGGGATGATATCACGAGAAAAAGCGGAGCAAGAGAACAACGTGGTTTATCGAGAAAGCAAAATGAGTGTAAATCATTAAGAAATCGCATCAACTCCCTTAAAGCAGCAAAGAGGATGCTAGAAGAGGAGCGAGAGACACTTGAAAAGGAATTGGAGGAAAAGGCAATTCAATATGAAGCCGTCAAGGCCAATTGGGAAGACCTGACAAAGAAGCTTGAAGTTGTAAATGAAAAAAAAGTAATGGCTCAAAATGAAGTAGAACGTATCACAACGGACGTATTGGCTATGATGCGAGACCCACATGCCCTCAGTCGTATCATTGCAGAGGAGATTGTACAGTTCAAAGCCAGTCTTGATAGGTTAAAACTCCCAGAAAGCACTGCACGTGAATTCTTTGAGGAATTAGCTGAAGAAGATGAATGCATATGTGGGAGATCAATCGGGAAATCAGAAAGTGAGATTATCCGGAGACGTGCCAAAGATTATCTTGGGTCTGATCATATTGCCTTGTTAAATGGCATTAAAGGAGATGTTTCAAACCTTATTGGACAAGAGTCATCGGTCCATGAAGAGGAACTTAATGATATGCTCTCGTTGTTGGATGTTGCGATCAAAACAGAAGATAGGTATCGGAATGAATATCACCTACTTGAATCAGAGGGCATCGGGGGAGATCCTGATGTAGAAGGGCTCCGAGATAGAATCAATGATCTCAATGTGGAGATCAGTGAATGTAAAGAGAGATTGGAAGAATTAGATAGTAGGCACGATCCAGGTTCTTCCGTAAAGCCAGAAAATATTAGTGCTATTCCTGTCCTGGAAGCAAGGCTGAAGACCGCTAAGGATGAGGTTGAGCAAATTACGAATACTATCGGTCTGAGGGAAAAAGGCGAAATTGTGAAGCGAATACTTGCCGATGCCCACGAACTGGCACAATCTAGAATAAATGATGAAATATGCATCGAGGCAAACAATCGTATTAGTGAACTTCTTCCACACAATGCCCTCCGAATTCAGGAAATAGATAAATCACTTGTTCTGCATGGTCAAGAGGGTGGTAGCGTGGGAGAGAACCTTTCGATTGCATACGCTTTTCTTTCAACCCTTTTCAGCAGTGCTAAATATCACCACTTGCCTTTCATTGTCGACAGCCCCGCTGGTGCTCTCGATGGCGACGTCCGTGAAGAGGTAGCCAACCTGATCCCTAATCTGACCAGACAGTTCATTGCATTTACTATCTCGACTGAACAGCAAAGATTTCTGCCGGCTCTTGAATCTGCGGCTGGTGATGAAATCCAGTACATTACGCTTTTCAGAAAGGGGCCTCAAGCTTACGAAGCCCGCGCTCGATTGGTAGAGCGTACATCCATCACCGAGGATGGGTTCTGTGTACCTGGACAAGCCTTCTTCAAAGAATTTCAACTTGAATCGGAGGATGACGGGAATGCCATTTAGACTACGTCGAGATACAAGGGAGTGGTTCTCCTACATCGAAGGTGATTTTTCACTCGATTTTGATATGTATTATTTATGTCTAATGGCTGGACTAGCGACGGGTCGAAGAGAGGAACTTGAGTCTGAGCAGAAACAAACAACCGAACTTGTTGATAATTACCCGGGTTCCTTCAGGGAGAAAGGGCGTTTAATTAATGCATATTTTCTTTGCCGTATGCTTAACTCCTTAGGAGTAGATCTCTCTGAGCGTGATACGGTCAACGATGTTATTGCCGAATATGTGGATCCCATCTCACCCAATCAGCTAAGTGACATTGGCCAGCGCGAGATCAATCGCTACTCCTATGGTGGGTTCGAGGTGCTTACAGAGTGGTTCGATGACAAACCCCGGCACATGGAGACATTCCTACCGCTATATAAGCGGTATCTGGATGAGGCGCTGAGTGCAAACAGTACGTGATGAGAGTGGGGAACTGATTTCCCTTCCATCGGGAAGTCCGGCCTCTGGCATTGGCACCTGATAGTAGGACTAAAGTGCCAGAAGTTATTTTCACAGGGCGGTTCGTTGTGCAGAAACACAGAGCTAGAACACTGCATTACGACTTCCGCCTAGAAAGGGACGGTGTGCTCAAGAGTTGGGCCATTCCGAAAGGGATACCTGAACAGCCTGGTGTAAGCCGTTTAGCCATCCAGACTGAGGACCATGACCTTGAATTTGGCAGCTTTGAGGGTAAAATTCCCGAGGGTGACTACGGGGCAGGCATAATCAATATTTGGGATTTCGGTACTTACGATCTCCACCACTGGAACAATGACCACATCGATTTCACCTTACACGGCACCCGGTTAAGTAGTCTGTACAATCTTATTAAATTCGTGCGTGCCGGTGATCGCGAATGGCTTCTTTGCAAGCAAGCCGGAAAGCCCAGTAATGAGTAACTGCGATATGCTATTGCTGAACACCAGAACTAGTCATCTAATGTCCCCAGTTAACTGAGTGACCACGGCAAGTGAGAAATTAATCGCCATTCTAACGGAGGGTTCGAAGTGCTCTCCGAGCGGTTCGACGACAAGCCAGGCAAATGGAGACGTTCCTGCTACTGTATAAGCGGTACCTGGATGAGGCGCTGGGTAGGGGAATATAATGAGTCGCGACCTTGTATAATAATTTTAGAAACCTAAAGGGGAGGAACTGAATATGTATAACGACCAACTTATAGAGCAAACCCTGTCGATAGATGATGTTTATCTTGATCCAAATAATCCACGGTTTTGGTCACAAGAAACTCTTCGTCACGTTGTTGACCGGAAGGTTCCTGATTTAAGAAACCAAGAGCGCGCTATGAGGGCAATCGAGAGTCATGGATTAGAAGAGCTACTCAATAGCATCTTGAGGAATGGTTTTCTCCCGCTTGATAGAATTGTCGTACGAGAACTCCAGGGTATAAGCGGGAAGTATGTGGTTGTTGAAGGTAATCGACGCCTGGCTGCCCTTAGGAGGATTCGAGAACGTATCGATGAGGATGTCATTGAGGAGGAACATATAACGGAGGAGTATTTAGAGCAGCTCAAACACAACACGGATAATCTCAAAATTCTCAACTATATAGGAGAGGAAACATCCGATATCGCATGGCTATTTCAAGGTATACGTCATGTGAGTGGAATCCGTGAGTGGGACCCGGCACAAAGCGGACGACTTTTAGCAGACAGAATTGATGTGCATAGCCTAAGTTATAAGTCAGCAGGTCAGCAATTTGGCATTACTCCTCAAAAGGTAGCACGGAGCTATCGGGCATTTAAAGGCTTGAGCCAGATGACGAGCGATGATGAATATGGCGCAAAGGCCAAGAACAGCTATTTCACTCTTTTTGAAGAAGCAACCAGGAATAGAGTGATGAAAGAGTGGTTGGAATGGGATGACGGTGAATACAAGTTCAATAATAGCAGCAACCTTGCTCAATTCTACTCATGGATAACGCCGGATGAGGACCAAGAAGAGAACAAACGTAGGTTACATGATCCGAAACACGTGAAGAAACTAGCGTTCCTAATTGCAGGTCACCATGAGTCATTAATTGCCCAAGTTGATGCGCATGAATTAGGGATTGAAGCGGCTGAGATTCGCGCTAAACAGCAGGGAGAGCGGCAAGATTGGAAACAATCCATAGAAAATGCTCAGAGTATTATCAATGATATTCCACAATCAGCATTTCAACTTCATCACGATGAGATCATTGCAGTATTACAAGCTCTCGCTCAGTCAATTCAGAATGCTATTCGGATGGCTAAGGCAGTTGAGGATCACACCCCAGAATCCTGAGTCCAAACAGAGTAAATTGTGTCAGGTGAGTATTATAAGGGAGGTGCCGAGGCAATAAAGGCCTACTTATATACTTATTTATTCCCTCATTTATCTAGCCCGAATTGTGCTAGCAAGATCAATATCCAAAATTCTTTTCGTGACTTCTTATACTCCGATGATATTCCTTTACGCAAAGCTGATGAACAATCAGATAGATGGAATTCAAATCTATTAAAAAGGATCGAAGATAATCTGGATGCTTGGGAGGCGCTAGGTGTACCCAGACCGATGGACCGCTCTGCCGATCAACAAATCTATATAACTTGGCGTCATCCCAAATACCTCGATATCACCGGACGGATACCTCTCACTGAGGAATTTGCCCAAATAGATGAGTGGATAAAAGCTCAGAGTGAGAGAGATTTCCTGCTTGTTGCTGCCTGCTACCTCAAACTAATGGGTGCAAATCAGATCTATATCACTGATGCATCGGGGGATGGTGGAATTGATCTCGTAGGGCACTTAAAGGACGGACCACTGCGATCAACTGTTTACCTTGTTCAAGCAAAAACAAGTAAAGATTTAATAGATCGGAATGCAATCTTTACTGAATTCGGGAAATATTTCGCGAATAGAAATTCAAAAATATTTGAAGAATATAGACGCATCCTGAAATTGCATAAATCAATGGATGGCGTACACTACTGCTACATTTTTATTTCTAATTCTGAGTTCAAACCGAATGCACGTAAAGTCGCTGCCGAATTAGGAGTGTTGCTTCGATCCCGTCGACAGGTTGCGTACTGGTTCGCAGAAAGGACAAATCGAGCCACACTAGATACGATAGAAAAAAAATTCGCGGGTCAGCTTAACAAGGATCTAGAGAGAAACATCGCAGCTAGTATACAATTATAGTCATTATTGCAGATAGTGCCCAGGAGGTAACTCTTTTAAAATCTAGATGAGATTCCGGATTCCAGCGATTAGAGTATTGATAATATCTGTCCTAGTTTTCTCACCCCAAGAAATTCTTACGGCTCCATTAATCCGATCATCATCCAGTCCCATCGACTGTAGGACATGGCTCGGCGAATAACTCTCCGAAGTGCAAGCGGAGCCGTTGGAGATGGCCAGATCATCCCGCACGGCCATCATAAGTGCTTCGCTGTCAACTCCAGGGAAACTGACATTCAGTACATGGGATTGAGTCCTGGACGGATCGCCATTGATTTGGTGCTCCACTTCTTGAAGATCTTTCAGGAGTTGCTCCTTCACCTTCGCAGCAGAGTTCCGGCGATTTAGATACTCCACACCGGCTAGCTCAGCGGCTTTACCAAGACCAACAATTTGAGGCACTGGTAGTGTCCCGGGCCGTAGACCGCGTTCCTGGCCTCCACCATACGCCAAGGGCTTAAGGGGGAGTTTTGCATCTTGCCGCCGGCGGATGTAGAGCGCGCCGATGCCTTTGGGGCCGTAGACCTTATGGGCGCTGATTGATAGAAAATCACAATCAAATTGTTTCAACGCTTCCACTTCCTTCCCATAGGTCTGGGCAGCATCGGTATGGAAGAAGGTTTCAGTATCAGCCAGCATTTCAGAAATTTCCTGGACAGGCTGTAGAACACCAGTCTCGTTGTTGGCATGCATCACCGAGACCAGCAAAGTATCAGGGCGAAGCCGTTCGCTGATAGCCTCGGGCTCAACATAACCACCCGGGGTAACGGGTGCGAGTTCTATCTCGAAACCTTGTCGAGCGAGATATTCGAGGGGCTCAAGGACAGCCTTATGCTCGATCGACGTTGAGATGATATGCTTGCGGTTGTTTTCAATACCATATTGAGCCAAGCCTATGATCGCCAGGTTATTACTTTCGGTAGCACCACTTGTGAAAATGATCTCGGTTGGTTCTGCACTGATTAGTTCAGCGATTTGCTTTCTAGCAAACCCAACTGCTTCTTTTGCTCGTTGCCCGTATAAATGAGTGCGACTGCCGGCATTACCAGGTTCCTCAAGAAACCATGGTTTCATTGATTCGAAGACTCTAGGATCAAGTGGTGTTGTGGCATTATAGTCCAAGTATATGGGAGCATTATGTGTTGGTTCGTGCATCGATCAGGACTTATCATTCCTTATCAGATTCACCAGAAAATCACTTATTTGGTCCATTGCTGTCTTGACAGCGATGGAAGTTAATCACTAAATTACCGGAAGTTAAAATTAACTTCCGGTAGTATTTTCAAAAGTGGGTGGTGGCGATGGATGGATTCGAGCACATCTTCCCGTCGTTGAGAGGCGTGCAAGCAGGGCGTGAGTATTATATGTCCATGTGCCCGATGCGCCTGATACCTAAAATCTTTTTGTTTAACGAGCCTGAACTTGCACCTGAGTTACGTGCCCAGCGGATCCTCAACAAACAACGGGTTCCGATTATAGCGCGATATCTTCTTGAAAATGTTAAAAGTTACACACTTTCCTCCCTCACAGCATCCATCGATGGAGAAGTCACATTCGAACCATTCAATGACGACGCACGCGATATGAATATCGGGCGGCTTCACGTTCCAATGGAGTCGCGCATCGTAATCAATGATGGGCAACATAGACGGGCCGCAATCGAAGCCGCGCTCCGCGACAATCCTGACCTAGGCGATGAGACCATCTCGGTTGTATTCTTTGTTGATGTTGGACTCAAGCGCAGCCAGCAGATGTTCGCCGATCTAAACCGCTACGCCATACGGCCGACCACCTCGCTCGGCC
>DAOUDJ010000165.1:0-21830 GCA_034430795.1 Anaerolineales bacterium
TGCCTCTATCGTCAATATTTACCTGCGTCTGGAGCAGCGGCAGCTGGAAACCCCACCTCCAATTTTCGCTCGCTTGCAGACGGGTAGGCGCACGATCGCATACCACCTCTTTAACCTCGCATTTGCCTCTCTTCTGGTCTCACAAGCCCTTATTCCCTGGTTGACCGTTGCTGCCTTCGGGCTGATGCTTGCCGACTCGCTGGAGGGAATACTCAGGCCAGCCATTGGCGTAAAACCCTCCATCATCGGCCTGCGCCAGTTGGTCGCGAGTTCAATCTTTGTCATCTTGACTTCGTTTGCGTTCCGCTTTGTCCGATAATCGGATGCTTATCAGATCCTGATCCCGATTCGGTGCATGACAAGATGCTAGACCAAACCTATCGGACACATCGTGTGCTCGTGCATGCAGATCAATCACTGTGTGCTAATTTTCGATGGCACAATCCGTGGAAAGAACGAGCGGGGATATCCATTTCATGCTTGATGGACGCCAACCCCAGCGTCCGATTCTGAATCTACTCAGACTAGTTCAGAGCGAGATCCCCAGCGACCCTCTCGTGATTTGGAAATCGACGTTTCCCTGCTCAAATGACCTTGGTGAGTATTCGCACGAGAAGGTTTCAATCAACAAGCGCAACATTTCCTGTGACCAATGCGCCGGATCCCCGTCCAAGACAAGATCCAAGTCATCCTTCCACCCTTCACGCACGGCGACCTGCGACGTCACCTGAATCACAGGTATCATGGGGTGCCCTTGCTTCGGACTATCGCCAACATACGCCAGCATGATGTGCACCCCTGTTGCGCCCAACCCCGTTTGAGCCTCCACCCAGTGTTCTGATGGTGCCTGCATGATGTGCAATCCAGGCGTCGAGATCCGTCCCCCATAGACCAGGGTGGGTCCGCTCCTATTTGTGTCTCGAACACATGCTGCAAATGCAGCCGATGCCAGTAAGCCATCCTCTTCAGGAACGACTACCGTGCCCCCTGAAGCGACAATGCCTCCTATCAACTGGGTCAGGCCCTCAGAGGCATGTGGCGATAACGCGCCGGAGGTGAGCATACCCAAGCTCAACCGATCGAGCCCCACTATTTTCTGTTCCCCGGGGTCGACATTTGAAAGGGCCTCCGCAAACCACTGTTCGATCGTATTCAAGACCTTTTCCATACCGCCATCGAGCTGCACGCTGGCCCAGCCAAAGCTGTGGGGGTCAAACCCTAACTGCTTCAGTTCTCTTCGCAGACCGTCGTTATGGTTCTTTTCACAGCCGTGTTCCAGCAGAAGGCAGCACCTCACCATGGGATGTGTGGCGTATCCCATCAAGGTCCGCATAAGAAGTTCATCGAGGCCTGTGCCCGAAGTCGCGCAACCCTCTGTATGAACGAGGGAAACAAAGCGGGAAAGATTCTTTCCGAATCCGAGCTCCTTTTCATTCATGCGCTCAGCGGCTAGCCGCGCGATCTGACCTGAGCAGAGACTTGCCGGCAGGATAAGCCCCACCTGCTCCGAGGCGACTCCCACGGTGGTACGGATGGCCGGGAAGCCCTCGGAAAATGCCTCAGCTGTTCGGACAGGGATACCAACCCCGCTGGGCAGTGGACATCCGAGGATCGAGTCAAGGCTCCTTGCATCTCGCTGCTGCCAGTCGCGCCAGATCTGCACTTGCGTATGCCCCGCCAGTTCGCCTTTGCTTCGTTCTCCGGAAGCCACGTCAAGGGTCAATTCCAAGGTCCGTCGGCCGAGTTCATCTAACGGCGTTCCATCTAAATATACGCCCGCGTTTACGTCCATCTCCCCAGAAAGAAACTCATACCTCTCCGTCGTCGTCACGATTTTGATCGTGGGTACAAAGGGGAAGTTCGTGACCGACCCGTTGCCGGTGACGAACAGGATCACGTTGCTGCCTGCGGCTACCTGGCCGGCGATGCTTTCCAGATCGTTGCCCGGAGTATCCATGAAGACAAAACCCGGTTGATCCATCGGCTCAGCATAATCGATGACCGCATCAAGACGGACATCGGGGTGCCGTTTGCGAGCCGCCCCGATGGACTTGAGCGCTATGTTATAGAGACCACGAAAGCGGTTCCCACCGGCGACATTTCCTTCCGCGGTAGCTCCGTGCCATGACGCCCACTGCTTTAAATTCTTGATCTTCGAAAGAAACGCTCGAGCCGTCTCAAGATCTTTCACTTTCTGCAGCATGTAAGCTTCCGCGCCGACCAGTTCGGCAGTTTCGCCGATGACCGCCGAACCCCCGTACTGGATGATTTCCTTGGTAACCCAGGAGGCCAATGGGTTGCCGGAGACGCCGGAAAAAGCGTCGGATCCACCGCACTGTAGGGCGATGTTAAGGCCACTGGCCGACTGCTGCGTACGCTGGCAACGATCAACCGCATCAAGCCAAGCATTTACAACCGCTTCGCCCCGATCCAGTTCACTCAGGAATCCACCTGTGATGGACAAGAATTGATGAGGGACATCCTGCAGAGGATATCCGTTCACTTGCATGAAGTGGCGCAGTACAGGGTTAGTCAGCAGCGCTCCATCGCCGCTGTCCACCGCCAAGACAGCCCCCACATTAGGATGGACAAAAAAACCGGAAAGCACTCGCAATACATAGTCAAGATTGTTGGATCTCGGACCGCCCCCTTCCGTATGCGCTACGTGGACAATCCCATCAATATTCCTGAAGCGACCGGCTATTTCATCGAACCGTTTCGCCAACTGCCGAACGTAACTTGAACTACGGGAGGAAGTACCCAGCAAAACAATGCAGTTCCTGGTGCCAACGCCTCTGGTTGAAAGGCGTCGATAACCCTGAAAAGTTCGCTGATGCTCGTGCAAAGCGACCTGCTCGGCAGATTGAAAGTTACGAACATCCAAGCGATAAGGCTCGAAATCATCTACGAAATTTGGCTTGGCCAGGAGGTCGAAATCGATCGAACGTCGCTTGAGCGCGGCGAGCATGCCCGGATTACATACGTAGCTGCCCGGATCGAGGTTGCTCGTGGCCGTACCAAAAGGAAGCCCCCAGGACAGAAGTAGCTCTCCGCGCGCGACCGGCTGGATCGCGAAGCGATGCCCTTCTAATACCGTGCAATCCAGTTCGAACCGTCTTTCGCCATCGATGATCTTCGATCCGGGCTCGAGTCTTCGCGTCGCGATGGTCACATTGTCACCGGGCAGCGGGATTCGTCCAACGTCATGCAATTGAACAACGCGGGTCATACCTTTCCTCTCCAACAAGTTAGCCTGTCCGAAGGCAGATCTGCTCAAGCAATATCGTTCAACCTCCGTATTACACTCTTAGTGTGATGAGGGTCTTCCATTTGGGCAAGTCATTGTACATGAACTTCTACCAACTCGGATATCTCACGAACTCGATCGCTAAGATTTTTCTGGAGAACCATGTCACCGCTGCCGAGGATGATCTGGCGACCTCCAATCGCTCTCAAGAGTCGTTGGACGTACTGCCAATATTCCTTTCGCTCTTCCAGTCCTCCAGGACAGGTGATGGGATTCCAACCCAGATGATGGATCCATCTTGTTAGGCATGCCATGCTTCATCGAAGAAACAATCGGTGAATAGAAGAAGAGAAGAGGATCCAACGACCTCCGATCTTGTCTCCACCATCATACCTGTTTGGGGTTTTACTTCCCCATCGCTTGGACTTAAGGGTGGAATCCAGTTCATTCTGGCGATGATGAGCGAAGAGCACCGATCATCAACCCTCTCGCTACCGGTTTCCCCTCACAAGTGAGCGTGGTAAGGTTAGGCTATGGCGGAATCGGAGGCAAACTAGGGGATGAAAACGAGAGAGGAGATCTTATGAACCTTCATCGGTTACTTCAGGAAAGGGAAGAGCTGGGGCAACCCGTTAGGCTTGGCCTCATCGGTGCGGGGAAATTTGGCTCGATGTATCTAGCCCAGGCCCGATTGACCCCGGGGATTCACGTCGTCGGGATCGCGGATCTGGATGTCGAGAAGGCAAGAGACGCATGCATACGGACGGGTTGGCCTGAGGACGTTCTGGTCTTTGGAGAGACTAGCAAGGCGATTAATGACGGCGCTAGAGCCAGGAAGACGGTGTTAACCGGTATTGCGGACGAACTTATCCAAGCCGATCTTGAGGTGATAATCGAGACCACCGGCGTAACTGAAGCCGGAACCCAACATGCTTGGAACGCGCTGGAGGCAGGGAAACACGTCGTCATGGTCAACGTTGAGGCAGACGCATTGCTCGGGCCAGTTCTAAGGAAGAAGGCCGATGACCTGGGACTGGTCTATTCGATGGCTTACGGAGACCAGCCCGCCTTGATTGCCGAGCTAATTGATTGGGCCCGCGCGATTGGCCTGGAAGTCGTCTGCACCGGCAAGGGTACTCGATTCCAGCCTGAGTATCACTACTCCACCCCAAAGACCGTTTGGGAATACTATGGTTTTTCCGAGAAACAAGTCGCGTCCGGCGATTACAACGCCCAAATGTTCAACTCTTTTCTGGATGGTACCAAATCGGCCATTGAGATGTGTGCAGTGGCGAACGGTTCGGGGCTGATCCCCCAGAGTGGCGGATTAAGATTTCCTCCAGCGGGAGTTGATGATCTTGTAAACATACTCAAGCCAAAATCGGATGGCGGGATTCTCGAACACAGCGGCACGGTTGAAGTCGTTGCCAGTGAAAACCGGGATGGAACTCCAGTCCAGCGTGATCTTCGCTGGGGCGTGTATGTGGTCTTCAAGGCGCCCTCGGGCTACGTTAAACGCTGTTTCTCGGAATACGGTATGCATACTGATGATTCCGGCGAGTACGCGGCATTATATAGGCCCTATCATTTGATCGGTCTTGAGCTTGGGATAAGCGTGGCCTCGGCTGTTCTGCGTGGCGAACCAACAGGCTCCTCACAAGCGTTTCTCGCAGATGTCACCTGTGTAGCTAAGAGGGACTTGAAAACCGGAGAGATCCTTGATGGCGAAGGCGGGTACACAGCGTATGGTCGGCTATCAGGTGCACGGGATAGTCTGCAGTCTACCTACCTCCCTTTGGGATTATCAAGCGACGCGAAGGTTATCCGACCGATATCCAAAGGTTCGGCGCTAACCTATGCTGATGTGGAGATTAATGAAGACCTCTTTTCGTATTCATTACGTCAATCCATGGAGGAGGAGTACAGATGGTTGCTTGGTCTTTCCATCCCTCAAAACGACGATTAACTTGGGCTGCCGCTAGACTCCTTGCGGCCGATGCTCTACTATGATGGTATTCGGCAAATCGTTCCTCGTCCGAGATTGAAAACGGATTGGAACGAACTTCATTTGTACGTAGCCATTTCCTTTTCACGGCTCAAAGCACTAAACTCGAAGCTTCACACGATGGGGTGCAGAGTACGACGGGGGGATAAGTTCGAGTAGATCCAATTGCGCTCATCAGTTAGGGAGAAAGCAATGCGCATCAAAGTAGCGGATGGTCGTGAGTCCGTGTGGATCGTATTTGCGGATGATGCCTATGTGGATATCACCCGAGCACTCCATTCTGCCAAGAACGAGAGCCCGGAGCTCCTCCGGCGCGGGGGCAATGGTGAAGGCCAATTGAGCGGCAATCTCGACGTGTTTATCAACGGGGAAAACATACGTTACCGGGAAGGCATGGACACGGAGCTGAGGGACGGCGATGAGATCTACGTCATATCCATCATCGCCGGAGGATAAAAACCTGCACTGAGGCGCACACAGAAGAAATTGGAAAAATATGAAAGTGCATCAAGATATTGAGAAAAGGAGAGCCCTTCCAGAGAAAGCCACCTAACATCAAGAGGACAGGGAGGTACGACGTGGCACGCGGATACATAGGACAATTGCTCGACGTTAATCTCAGCACGGGCAAAATCGAAGCAGAAGAACTTGATGAAGGACTCTGTCGGGAGTATATAGGGGGATATGGTCTGGCGGCGCGACTTCTGTATGAGCGCATCCCTGTCGGCGCAGACCCTTTAGGGCCCGACAACATCCTCGGTATCCTGACCGGCCCGTTGACGGGGACACCAGCGGTCATAGGTTCACGATTCGTAATAGTGGCCAAATCCCCAAAGACTTCGGGGGGTTGGGGTGATGCCAACTGTGGTGGGTTCTTCGGACCCCACCTCAAGTTCGCCGGTTTCGATGGGATCCTATTCAGTGGCAAAGCAGAAAACCCGGTCTACCTTTTCATCGAAGACGGCATAGCCGAGCTGCGCGATGCCAGCGATCTGTGGGGTTTAGGCGTGTCCCCACTGGAGGACAAGCTTAAAGAACGCCATGGCACGAGCGCCGAGATTTGTTCCATCGGTCCTGCAGGGGAAATGCTGGCTTTGACTTCCTGCATCATGAACGACAAAGAGCGTTCAGCTGGGCGATCCGGGCTTGGCGCGGTGATGGGCTCCAAGAAACTCAAGGCGATCGTGGTCAAGGGCAAGATGAAGGTTCCTATGCATGATGGAAAGAGGATCAAAGAACTGCGAAGGAAGGTCCTCAAACAGGCTGACGGTTTCTTTGACATCCTTCATGACTATGGCACGGCGGGCATCACGGAAGAAAGTGCCCTCAGCGGCGATTCACCCGTGAAGAATTGGGGCGGCGCTGGAACAGCCGACTTTCCCAGCAAGCGCGCAATGAAGATCGACGGAAGAACAATCATTGAACAAGAAGGGTACAAGCCTTATGCATGCTGGGGTTGTCCGATCGTCTGCGGTGGCAAGATGGGCCAGCGCAGCGGCAAATTTGGCTTAAAGCACAACGAGGGGGTCGGTCACAAACCCGAATATGAGACTCTATGTATGTTCGGGACCAACCTTCTCAACGACGATCTAGAATCGATCGTTAAACTCAATGAGATCTGCAACAATCTGGGCGTGGACACGATAGCCGTCGGAGCGGTCATTGGGTACGCCATCGAGTGTTATGAGAACGGCTTGCTTACCAAGGAAGACACCGATGGCCTCGAACTTACCTGGGGAAACGCCGAAGCGATCGTGGAATTGACCCAGAAAATCGGGCGGCGAGAGGGTTTCGGTGACACCTTGGCTGACGGCGTGAGGGTGGCCTGGGAGAACCTGGGGCGGATTGGAACCGAGTATGCGATCCACATCGACGGAGAAGAGCTGCCGGCTCACGACCCCAAATTCATGCCGGGATTGGCCACGACTTACCTGCTCACCGCCACACCCGCTCGACATACACAAGGCGGCGAATTGCTTCAAGCTCCCGGAATGGATCTACCGGACAAGGATAAGTATGAGTTCAGCGGATGGGCCGAGACTCATTGGAAACAGGTGACGTCTATGGAGGTGTGCAACGCCGCTGGTCTTTGCATGTTTGGCTATTTGAGCTATCCCATTGATACGATCCCGGATCAACTGAGCGCCGTTACCGGATGGGAATTCGATATGGAGGCGATATTCAAGACCGGCATGCGTATTTACACAATGCGCCACGTGTTCAACTTGCGCGAGGGCATCAACCCTCTGCTCCGTAATTTACCCGGTCGCGTCGTGGGTGAACCACCTCTCAAAGAAGGCAACGTCCGGGACGTGACCGTGGACTATAAGACACTCATCACGGAATTCCTCGAACATGTGGATTGGGACACATCAACAACGGTGCCCAGCGAGGCTGGATTGAGAGAATTAGGAATGGAATTCCTGATCGACACCATGGCCAAAATTGAAATTCAACCTGCCTGATAAGGGCTCGATTTCGTATGGGATCCCATTCACTAGGAGACCTTGCTTGAAGATGCGCAGGAACGCGGGCTCACTTCAGGGGTGTCGTTATAATGGTTGCGGGATTTTTGTGTAGGAAACACTTAGTAGAGAAGCCGGGTGAAGAGCAGACTTATAATTTGATCTTCGTCGTTTTGAGGCAACCGTAGTCTAGATTCTTCGAGGCGATCTTACACAGGACCCACTCTCATAGGGTGGGTCCTGTGCAAACGCACGGCGCTCAGTTTATCGAGATTCATCATCAGTTATCATCGCTCCAATCCAACAATGTGATCTTAAAGAAACGCGACTGAGCGAATCCCAACCCTTCCGGAACGAAATCGCGCACGGCGAAAGAGGAAGCTCACATGATCTATTCAATTTCTGTACTGGGCCTAGGACTGATGGGACGCCCCATGGCCAGGGTACTGATCGATGCAGGACATCACGTGAAGGGTTGGAATCGTTCAACCCTTCCGGAGGAAATAACAAAGGACATTCCGATATGTTCAGATCTCGAACAAGCAGCCGAGGCTGATATCTTGCTCATGACCCTCTTGGATTCGATGGCCATCGACCAGGTGTTGGAAAAGCTCATGCCCTACCTGTCTTCACCTCACCTGGTGGTGGACATGGGCACCTCGGATCCCGCCCGTTCCCTAGTTCATGCTCAGCAGCTGGGCTCCATGGGCGTGGAATGGCTTGACGCACCTGCTTCGGGTGGACCAGAAGGTGCGGCGAGTGGAAAACTGACCATCATGGCTGGTGGCTCTGATGAGGCTTTTGATCGAGCGCTGCCCATTCTCAAAACACTTGGGCGCAACATCGTCCATGTAGGAGGGCCAGGGACCGGCCATGTCACCAAACTTATCAACCAGCTCATCGTTGGGTTGACGATCGAGGCCGTCGCAGAAGCGCTTACCCTGGCCGAGAAGGCCGGCCTTGACCTGAATCTCGTACAGGAAGCTTTGAGAGGCGGTTTTGCCGACTCAAAGATCTTACAACTCCATGGAAAGCGTATGATCAAACGCGCTTACGTACCAGGTGGCAAAGTCATAACCCAACTGAAGGATCTTAGACTGTGTTTTAACTTGGCTGAATCTGTTTCGGCTGAACTGCCCCATTTGGAAAGCACAATTCAATTGTATGAATTACTTGTGTCTAGAGGGGAAGGAGATCTCGACCACTCGGCTCTGCATAAATTGCTGTGGTCTTAGTTAGACAACTTGCAAACTCCCCAACCCTTGTGAGGTTGGGAGAATTCTAAAGCATATTAGTTTATAGCGAATTACATCAATTGTTATTGATCACGAAGGTAATCATTTATTAACCGATCACCACAATTTTGGTCAAAGTGCTGCGTCTCCTTTGCTACGAGTTGCTTGGCCACAACTAACGCAGCAGGGGTGCAGACTTTCTTACAATATTCATCCAAGGTTTCCCTTCTCTCTTTAAGATGATAATGAGCATCTATGATCATATCTACTTATCACCCATTGATAATCCATTGCGATTTGTCCAGGAAACTTTCACACGCAATAATAGATAGCAGCTGCGGTTAACCAACCCGCCTATCGATCTCGAGCTCCTCTACCAGGGTTAGGAATACTATCTATCAAATCGCCCATCATCCCGGGTCCGATGCGGCGAGTTGATATGTGTAGACGAATGACAAAGCCTTAAAGAGCTACTCTCCCAAAGTAGTACCACCCAACCTCCTAACATTTTGGAAACTTATCTAGCCACGCGAAACATGACCATTAAACAATCTCAATAATATTCAAGATCTATTAAAGCTTTTAATGCGGATTTCTGCTGTGATCGCATGAGCAAGCATGTTCTCCACTTCACATTGACGAGCCGTTACTTCCGCGATATGGATACTTGCTTCCCGCGTCATTTTTTGGTATGTGACTGTTTTTAAGAATTTTCCCACCCACAACCCACCAGTATATCGAGCAGCCCGGCTGGTCGGGAGGATGTGATTGGTGCCAATACATTTATCACCATAAGCGACTGTTGTCTCTTCACCGATGAACAATGAACCGTAATTACGAAGGTTTTCAATATAAAAATCAATATCTTCTACATGGATTTCCAAGTGCTCCGGTGCGTAGTCATCGCTTATTGCTATCGCCTCTTCCCTATCACTGGCAACATAGACCTGTCCGTTGTCCCGCCAAGATATTTCTGCTATGTCTTTGGTGGGTAATGCATCCAATTGCTTTGTGAGTTCCTCAACACATTGCTGGGCAAATTCTTCCCTCAGGCAAACGAGGGCTATTCCACAATTAGGATCATGCTCAGCTTGACCAAGTAGGTCGCAAGCTACGAGAGCAGGATCTGCCGAATCGTCAGCGATGATTAAAATTTCTGTAGGACCAGCAAGTAGATCGATACCACAACGTCCGAACAATTGCCTTTTCGCCTCAGCAACGAACCGATTCCCTGCGCCACATAAAAAATCCACAGGTTTAAATACGCCCATCCCAAATGCCATCATCGCGAAGGCTTGGACTCCACCAACAATAAAGATCCTATCTGCACCTGCTTTCTTCATGGCATTCACCGTCGCTGGGTAGTATCCTTCTCCCTTTATTGGAGGAGTAAAGGCATAAACTTTATCAACACCCACCACTTTTGCCGGGATAATACTCATCTGTGCCGATCCAAACATAGGGTATCGACCACCAGGGATATAACTACCAACCGTCTCAACCGGAATATGTTTATGCCCGAGAATTACGCCCGGTTGAGTTTCAACTTCTAAATCTTTTAATGTCGCCAACTGAGCTTCTGCGAACCGCCGAACGTTTGCCTGACAAAATTCTGTATCTTCAATAATTTGGGAGTCCAGCCTTGCGATGGCTTCATTAATGTGTTCTTCACTCAACTCGAAATCTTGTGGATCCCAATCGTCAAATTGTCGACTATATCTACGCACAGCATCCATGCCGTGTTTTTCCAAATTCACAAGCATTTTCGAGACCACCTCTTCTGTTTCCGGATCTGTTTCAAAGAGATGCCGGCCCCCATGTTTGACAACCTTCATCCTATCCTCCTAGGTTAATTACATTCATGGAATGATTTAAACTGGCTACCCCATTTAAAAAGGGAGATACATGGGGGTTTTATTTCAAATCAAATTTTGTCTGAATTCCACCCACATCCCTCTTGAGTGGTTACGATCATTTCAGCGGTTCTTGGTAGATCGTGGATCGTTACCTATCCCGCGGCGAAAACTGTATTCGCGGTTGATAGACTTCTATCCAGATAAAATATATGAGAAACAACAAATGAGGAAGCTCGAGATAATAGAATTTGGTTCCGACTCACCATGAACGCAGATGCCCCCGAAGACTGGACAACACTGTATGTGATTCTGATTACTTTTATAATCGGACGATAACGACGGGCATCACCGATGGATATAGAGCTTAACGGAACTCCCGTCCGCGTGCCTGCAATTGTTAAACCATTCCTTCGATACACCCACTCGGGAGAGAATTGGGCTTGCTGTCACGCCCTATTGATAAATGCCTTACAGATTTCTGCAACATGTTGATGATCGGTTCTACAACAACCGCCGAGGTCACTTAGGTTCTCAAGACTTCCTGTTAAATCAAGATACTGCGAATCGAGTTCTTACAGGTTTCCTTCGTCCAACTCAGTGGTCTCGTCTAGCTCTGGAAGACTCTTGGTTAATGCATTAGCTCTCACCGCCCTGATCCTTTTAGTCCATGGATCGAGTCCCAACACATCAACAAAATGCGTCGGATGCGCACAGTTGATCATATAGTAGGCGGGTCCGTTGTCAGAGACAGTATCAACTTGTTCAATAGCGTCCTTTAACAGCTCCCCCAATGGAAGCTTTCCATTAGTCTCAACAGTGAGGGGGATTACCACCGGCATTCCCTCAGACTCGGCTGCGAGCGTAATACCCATTTCCTTCCGCAACGTATGGAATCGTAAAGGCCGCTACAATATCTGCTTAAGTTCCTCTGAAAGTCGCAATTTGGGTACTGTGGGAAGTCTCTGCCTCGCTCGCTGTCATGGAAATGTCTGCGCTGTAGCCATCACCACGAGGCTTGATACAGCCACAAATAAACATGTGAGGGATAGGCACCGTCATATTCACGACGGATGTCCCACAGCAGCTCAATACTCTTGCGATATAAGTCCGTGATCTGCTCAGAAGAATAGCCAAGTTTCTTACCCCAATCCGGACTTGCACGCCATGTCATGCTTTCGAGAGTAAACTACCCGGCCGCAAGCGGTGGGGTTTTCAGTCGGAGTCTCTCTTAAACATGTATCAATTATAGTGCCACAAGACCGCCCAGGAGCGCGCCGAAGAGACGCCATCGTTTCTGCTCGACGTCCGCTCCATAAATGAAGTTGAAGAGTATGGCAACATCGAAGACGCTACCGTCATCAACAAGATGCTTTCCAGCATCCCCGAAGACTGGGGCTTCACCACCGCCAATGCCATCCTCCAGGAGATCCCCGGGAACCGGGGTCGGATCATAATCGACGTGCGCAGCAATGATGATATCAAGGTGAGTAGCCTTATCGAGGGCGCGATCCACATCCCGCTTGAGGATTTCATCGACCGAAAAACCGATTGGCCCGTCGACAAAGATGCCACGATAGACACCTATTGCGGCGACGGTCACAGGTCAACCATCGCCATGATCATCCTTTTGGATTACCTTTTTGGTGATGTCCATTCTCTTTGCGGGTAATTCGCCGCCCGGATCGATCCCGCACACTAAACTCTGCTTCTAACCCCTGGTAGGGTCTTCCGACTCCACTGGAAAAACACCAGGGGCTTTCCATTGAGGATCAACGCTTTGGGTTTATGCAGGTTTTAAAAGGTAACAATCCCAATATGGACTGATGGACAAACAGCGCTCGCCTTACCTGCGCGCCATTTCCTGGATATCTTCCCAGGCGATCACGCGCAGTCGACGCCAGAGAGAATCATCTTGTACACGCTCTGTGAAATCAAGCCAATCTTTTTCGAGTCTCGACCAATGAGAACGCGGCGCGAAGACCCAGAGATGAAACTCGCGCCCTAAAAAGTCCGCGAGTTCACGCCCGATTATGAGTGTGCGCGCCAGTTGATAGTGGCGATTGCAGGCTAGCGATTCGGAATCTGGGTTGGGATGGAGATCCATGGCTAGCTGGTTTGTAAAGCGAGATTTTTCGATCTCCCAATAACGGCAATGCGACCGGTCATCTCCAAGCGAGAGATGTATCTCCGGGCAGCGGCGCCTGGTGAAGCGTGAGCAACGGCCGAAGCCGCTCTTGCGCTTGGATTCAACCAGGATAAGGTTCCGCTCGCCAAGGAAAAATAGGTCAACCTCAGTCCTGGGCCCGCTTCCATCAATCATGAGAAGAACATCATCCAGCCCATATAGGCGCGCCCCATCCACGCCGTATCCCCAGAAGTAGGGAGTCAAGGCATCATCGGTCTTATTTTCTTCGTTAGGATTCCCCCATAAGGGTCTGCTACTCAGAAGATCTATCAGCGAGACTGTCGGCTGCGCCAACAGGTAGATCACGTTCCATAACAATGCGTTTTCTGAAGTTGGTTTTAGGAAGTTTGTCAGCACATTCTCAGGGAGAACTGAAAATATACGTTCATTCTCCCCGGAAATGACCTGTTTTGGAAGCCACCTCCGCTCGCCGGCATGATTATTCCCACCATTGCCAAAAGTGCCATTGAGGTCATCTGTCATTGGTAATAGTGTCTCTTGCCTTTGCAGCTTCGGTCATTGCTAGCAAGAAATCGCTTAACTGTTTCCGGGCATCGAAATACAGGTAGAGGGCAGGCGATCCGAAGTCCCTGATCGCCGCAAGATCACTCAGAGCTTGCCCTTCAAACAACTGCCCGAAGGTATAGGCTTTTCCGGGTATGGCCAAATCTTTACGGGGTTTCACCATCAGGATCAGGTAGACAATATCTTTCAAACCGAGGTCTGAACTTATATCGCCTTCTGCGAACCCAGCCAGCGAGAATAAACCGAGTTGATCTCGAAGAGAGCGACGCAGACGCTCTGCCTTACCTTGAAGGGCTTGCGACACAGGAGTGTAAAGGCGCAGTCCCAACCCTCCCGCTTGCTGTGCTTCGGCGAGAATTAAATCAAGCAGTTCAGATAATCCGCCTCCCATGAACTTCAAACCCCGTGATGCAGCTCTTAACTCCACCCCCTCGCCCTGCCACAGCGGATTCACTTCAGGCAGTTCAGTTTTGCGTTCGAGCTTATGCAGAAGGTGTTGGAACTCCACTCTACTCTGGTGCAGGGCGTCATGATCGGTCGGATTTACCGATAGCAAGTGCTGGGCGATTGCCGCGCCAATCTGCCATTGAACGAGCATCCCGCCTATCTGTTCTGAGTTCGTGCCTGTCTCGAGCACAAGCACGGGAATTCCCGCGCGGATCCACTCATTCTGACGACGGTCCAATGCTCCCGGTCCGCGCAGATACACCAAAAGGCGATCGTCGCCATAAACATTCCACAACCCCGACGGTTCATCCAGGATCGAGATAAATCCCATACCCTCTCTCCCGCGCCCTGCCACAAGTAGGCTCTCTATCCATTTTAATACCGGCCCTAAAGGCGGATCGGCGAAGAGCGTAACTTTATCTCGCCCACTGCGCAAAGCCGCAGCTAGTACCGAGCCTAGAAAAAGCCCGGGGTTCTGGGCAACATCCACGAGCGGACCACAGGCCCGCGTCATCTTTACGCCACCGCGCACAAAAGAATGGAGATCCGCACCAGCGAGCGCAGCGGGCAGAAGGCTCGTCCAATTGAATGGGGAGCACATAAGGTCATCAACGGAATCCACTTCAACAATCTTCTGGATACCGTGCTCACCAGCCCAATTTTGTAATTCGGAACCATCTTTTGTGATGACGATGAAATGATCCCCTGTTTGCTCTTCAAGCTTCTGGATCGCTTGTTCCCAAAAAGTTGCTAGTAAGCGCTCTCCTATCCCATCGTCCGATGAAGAGTCCACGATGAGATACAAAGTCGCTTCAGGTGAAATTTTCCGCTGTATGGCGCTGATGTCATCCGGATTCGCCGTACTGATTGTGTAGAAATCAAACTCGTCGGGCGGCGCAAGGATCCGAACCAGCATCTCCGCAGTGAATGGTCCGCGGCCAGATCCAATGAGGACGAGCGTAGTTATTTCAGGACCGAGCGCTTCTTCTGCGAAACGAATGAGCTCAGCGACCCTGGTTGACATTTTCGCAGGCTCGGATAACCACCCCAGCCAATGACGAACCTGCGCTTTCTCGCGATCGCGTTCCACCCACAGAGTCACGTCCTCCTGCCAGAGCCTCTTCCCAACTTCATCTCGTTGTAAATCCGCGAGGGTCTCCTGCATTTTCGGCTCAAGCGCGGCGAGCTCCTTTTGGAAAGCACTTGCCTTCTCTTCAATCGCCCTCAAGATTGAACGATAGGATGCTACGAATTTGCTTACACCCCGCCTCTCGAGTTCTTCCATAGCCTCAGCGAGTGGGATCCCAAGATCTTCCAACGCCTGCAATTGACTGCGTGCAATTGAGATATTCTCGGTAAGGATCAGCTCTGGCGTTCCATGATCCCTGAAAGCCTTTAAGGTTGTTTCAGAAAGCGAGCTTATAGTGTCCGGTCCTATCAGATGATCGGCATAGTAAGTATCAGGATATTCAGAGTTCTTCGTGCTCGTAGATGCCCAGAGAGGTCTCTGGACTCGTGCCCCGTGGTCGACGAGATATTGAAACCGTTCCCCTTGAAACGTCGCTACAAATTGCGCGTATGCAAGTTTGCTGTTGGCGATGGCAATTTTCCCGAGCAAGGAAGAAGCGCGCTCCCCTTCTCCATCGCCGCGCTGAATAATTTCCTGCAGGTGCTCGTCTAGCACAGTATCGATCCGCGAGACGAATAATGAAGCCACTGAGGTAACGTGGTCGAGCGAGCCGCCATCATCGAGGCGCTCTTCCAAGCCAATCACGTAGGCTTCCATAACCTCGATATAACGCCCCAGAGAAAAAATCAATGTAGCATTTACATTGATACCCGCTCGAATAGAAGATTTGATTGCGGGGAGACCGGCGAGTGTTGCCGGGATCTTAATCATCGCGTTTGGACGATTAACTGCTTCCCAAAAACGCCTCGCCTCTTCATAGGTCCTGGAAGTGTCACCGGCGCACTCTAGATTCACCTCGATCGAAACGAAGCCGTCCCCACCATTCGTTTCCTCGAAAAGCGGCAAGAAGACATCTGCCGCGGCGCGGGTATCATCAATTGTAAGTTGGTCGAAGATCCTATCTGCCGCCCATCCTGCCTGAGCGAAACGGCGCAAATCGACCCTGTAATTTTCACTCGATAAGATGGCATTTTCAAAGATGGTTGGGTTGGAGGTCACACCACGCAGCTCACCGGCAGCGACCCTATCAGCCAGTTCCCCAGAATCAAGCGAGTCCCTGCGGATGTTATCCAGCCACAGGGACTGTCCTAGTGAGTGAACAGATTGGATCGGGTTCATCTTCTGCCCCAGCAGGAACCGTTTCAACTATTTTCTTGCTCTACCGAGTCGATGCAGGCGCTCCGGTTGCGTTATCAAGCCCATGGTTGGAAACATCCTCACTTGAGAACCGAAGATGTAAGGGGATATGAATTTCCGATATAACAACCTGGTAGAAACATGGCTTATGAACCTGATGTATCGATCCGCGCCAGGACTTCTTGAGCTTTCTGGACAACATTGTCCGCTGTCAATCCAAAGCGCTCGTAGAGTTCCTCGTATGGCGCCGATTCGCCGAAGCGGTCGATGCCAATAACGGCTCCAGCGTCGCCAACCCAGCGCTCCCATCCGAGCGTGATGCCGGCTTCAATCGCCACCCGGGCACGAATCGCTTCCGGGAGCACCTGTTGGCGATATTCTACGGATTGGGCTTCGAATAGCTCCCAAGACGGGAATGAAACCACGCGGATCGAGATACCGTCGCTGGCGAGTTTCGCACCAGCTTCGAGGATGATTTCGACCTCTGACCCCGACGCCATCAAGATGAGCTGAGGTGCTCCCTCGCCCAGGTCAGCCAGGATGTATGCGCCTTTCTGTAATCCCTCAGCCGATCCGTATTTCGCCCGGTCGATTGTCGGCAGCGCTTGACGGGTTAACGCCAGTGCAGTTGGTCCATCATCCCTTTCCAATGCTGACATCCAAGCCTGGGCAACCTCATTTGCATCCGCCGGCCGTAAAACGATCATATTTGGGATTGTGCGCAACGCGGTGAGCTGTTCAATGGGCTGATGCGTGGGGCCATCCTCTCCCAGACCAATCGAATCGTGAGTGAACACATAGATTACGCGCTGCTTCATTAATGCCGCCAGGCGGACCGCCCCGCGCATATAGTCGGAGAAAACCAGGAAGGTCCCACCAAAGGGGATGAGCCCGCCGTGCAGAGAAAGACCGTTCAGGATCGCTCCCATCGCGTGTTCGCGCACGCCGAAATGCAGGTAACGCCCGCGGCGGTCATCCGCCGTGAATGGCGACTCGCCCTCCAGCGCAGTCTTGTTCGAGCCTGTCAAGTCAGCCGATCCGCCGATCAATTCGGGGATGACAGAAGCCATCGCGTTCAAGACCTTGCCTGATGAGGCGCGCGTGGCCATCCCTTTCGCGTCTGTCTCAAAAATAGGCAGGCTCTCGCGGGCTCGTACAGGTAGTTCTCCTCGCAGAGTGCGGTTGAATCGCTCCGCCAGTTCAGGCTGAGCATCCGCGTATCGGGTCATCATCTCCTGCCAGGATTCGTACACCTTGAGATTGCGCTTTCCGCTGTCAAGGAAAAACTCACGCACATCGTCAGGAACGAGGAACGAAGGCTCTTGCGGCCAACCCAAATTGTCTTTTGCAGCTGCTAGTTCCTCTTCCCCTGGCGGTTCGCCATGCGCTGCAGCAGTATCTTGTTTGGTCGGAAGACCATAGCCAATATGAGAGCGAGTTACGATCAACGAAGGACGTTCATCCGCCTTTGCGGCTTCGATGGCGCGATCGAGCGCTTCCAAATCGTTGACATCCGCGACCTGCTCGACATGCCAACCGTAAGCTTCGAAACGCGCGGCACGATCCTCGGTGAAAGCAAGGTCCGTGCTGCCATCGATGCTGATCCGGTTGTCGTCGTAGAGATAGATCAACCGGCCAAGCCGCAAATGCCCGGCAAGTGAGGCAGCTTCAGAAGCGACACCCTCCATCAAATCACCATCCGAAACAATTGCATAGATGAAGTGATCGACGACAGTGTACTCATCACGGTTATATAACGCAGCGAGGTGTTCCGCGGCGATCGCCATACCCACACCGGAGGAGAATCCTTGCCCGAGCGGTCCGGTGGTCATTTCCACTCCTGGTGTCAGCCCATGCTCTGGATGACCCGGAGTCTTGCTCCCCCACTGCCGAAACTGCTTGAGCTCTTCCAGTGGAAGATCGTATCCACTCAGATGCAGCATGGCATACAGCAGCATGGAGCCATGTCCTGCTGAGAGGACGAAACGATCGCGGTCCGGCCATTGTGGATCTGCGGGGTTGTACTTCATATGTCGTGTATACAGTACATACGCAGCCGATGCCATCCCCATAGGGAGCCCCGGGTGACCGGAGTTGGCTTTCTGAACCGCGTCCGCGGCCAAGAATCGTATGGTGTTTATCGCTTTTTCATGCAGATCCTTTGTTGCCATCTACCGCTCCATTATTTATATCGTTTTTTTTATTATGATCCGTAGATTCAACTCGTAAGTGCAACTTTGAAGGTTGGAATAAGAGGTAAGCTGCAGTAGCATCTGTACTTCTTAGACCGACCAAAGTCAAAGGAGCACTGACACCGGTAGAGCACCGGTACGGTGTGAGAACCTACACGCAGCTTACCCAAGAACAAAGATATCAGATTTACACGCTGTGTACCCTTCGGTACGCCCTCCTGAAAATGGGACATCTGCAAGTCGAGATAGCTGGAGTAATCGGTGTTCACAAATCCACTATCAGCAGAGAAATGAGACGCAATCGTGGACAGAAAGGTTATCGACCCAAGCAAGCTCATCAGTTTGCTCTGAACAAACGCAAGAAAGCAAGGTATCGCATCAAATCTTCCACCTGGATCTTGATCGAAGCGTTGATCCGTCAGGAATGGAGCCCAGAGCAGGTATCGGATTGGCTCGAGGTGAACTACGGTCTTCAAATCAGCCATGAATGGGTCTATCAGTACATTCTCATGGATAAACATGCGGGAGGAGATCTCCATCGTCACCTACGATGCCAGACGAAGATCCTGACAAGGGAAGAAGCGCAGGAAGCGTTACGGGAGCTATAACAGGCGTGGAAAGATCAAGAACAGGGTAAGTATCGACGAGCGGCCTGCTATTGTGGACACACGCCAGCGGTTGGGTGATTGGGAAGTGGATACGATTATCGGAAAAGGACATCGTCATGCTATTGTCTCGCTTACGGAACGAAAGTCCCGTTTGGCTCTGCTGAGAAAGGTCGAGCGCAAGACCGCTCAAGCCGTGGCAGACGCTGTTATCGAGCTCATGAAGTCGCCGCCGGTACGAACCTATACGATCACGGCGGATAATGGCCAGGAGTTTGCGGACCATGAGCGTATTGCGAAAGAACTGAATACTGATGTCTACTTTGCTCATCCCTATTCATCCTGGGAGCGAGCTACAAATGAGAACATGAACGGTCTCGTTCGCCAGTACTTTCCGAAAAAGTGTAACTTCACAACGATCACTGAGACTGAAATCGATTTCGTTATGGAGAGACTCAACAACCGACCTAGAAAATGCCTTGGATTCAAATCACCAAATCAAGTATTCTTTAATCATTCATCCGCTGTTGCACTTACGAGTTGAATCCAGGATCCTTCAATACTAACCAAGGTGGATGATAACATGCAATATGTTCCACCCATGCTGTATTTAGACGATCCGAGAGCTCCTTTTCTTCTCAGTGCCCGGCTTATATGGAAAAAACGTATTCAGCCACAGTTTCAGCCATGAAGCGTCAGGGAATTCATCTTTTTGCGATTCGCCGGGAGGGTAAAGAAAAGGAACGCCCATTGAGCGCTGTCCAACCAGACAGGATCATACATCTCTATCTCTTCGAACAATCCAGCCCATAATCCAAAGAACCACGGCTATCAATAGGGCCGGCAACAGGGTGACGCCCATGCATAGCAGCGACAACTGGGCCGCACCGCGTCCATAGAAAGTCCAGATGAGCACATTTCCAACAATCAAGACTATGGCCAAACCTCCTAGAACAAGCCGAAATGTGGTCCCGCTTGCGTACGCACGCAGATCCCGTCCTTTGTTTTTTTGCTCAACCTTATCCGAATTCTTATCGTGTGGGTCCAGATCTCACCTCGCTTCGTTGAGGCCTCTCGAACCTCATTAAACCTAAGCCGACTTACCAGAACCCTGGTCCTCCCCCATCTCTGTCCAATCCATTCCGAGGAGCGCTTCACAAATCATCCTGGCATCTTCAAGTGGGTCTTCTGGGAAAGGAAGCGTATGGTCGTGACTCACGCGAGCCGTCAGTCGAGTCGCAGCGGAACGAACTGCGCTCGGGGTGTCCGCTTGCCTTGCCAGCCATTGCAGCATGTCATAAGCATTCGACTCGATCTCACGCTCCTCGTTCAAGCTGCGCGTGACGCTTACCGCCCAGCCTTCTTCCCGCCGAGCGCAGACTCTGGCTCGCCCCTCATTGCCGTCGATCCGTGCGCGATTGGCATCTTTTAATTCCTTGTTTATCGCCCGCTTGAGTGTAAGCAGATCGTCGCTTAAACCCTTTTGCATCGATCGTTCCCTTCTCGTTGGTATGTCATCACCGGCGATTCTCGCCAGAGAGTCGAAATGTTACGCTTGGCCCATCCCCTAAATGGTAAGATGAGCGCAGGATAAATGCCAGCCAAAGGAGAAAGCACAAATGCGCTTTAAGGACAAGGTTGCCTTGGTGACAGGATCAGGCCGGGGGATCGGACGAGCTATCGCTTTGCGTCTAGCTGCAGATGGAGCTGACATTGTTGTGAATTTTTTCCGCAACCGCGCTCCCGCGGAAGATACTGCCGAGGAAATCCGTAACTTAGGGCGGAAGGCAGTCGTAATCAAAGCCAATGTCGGCGACCTGGATGAGCTCGAGAATCTGTTTACAGGCGCGGAAGAAGCTTTCGGTGGCTTGGATATTTTCATCAGCAACGCTGCCTCCGGGTACAACCGTCCCGTGTTGAAGCAGAAGCCGAAAGGCTGGGATTGGACGATGAATATCAACGCCCGTTCGCTGCTCTTCGGCGCCCAACATGCAACGCGGCTCATGCAAAACCGCGGCGGCGCGATTGTAAGCCTCTCCAGCCCGGGCGCTTCGCACGTCATTCCCGACTACGTCGTCGTCGGCGCCAGTAAAGCCGCAATCGAAACCCTGACCCGATATCTCGCCGTCGAGCTTGCGCCTTTGGGTATTAGAGTGAATGCAGTTTCGCCAGGTGTCGTGAGGACAGGTGCTCTGGAGCATTTCGATGTGGCACAAGACGATTCTGTAATTAAGCGGGTCTCATCGATAACCCCCGCCGGTCGACTTGTGACTCCGGAGGATGTTGCCGATCTGGTCACTTTCCTATGCTCCCAGGAGGCTAACATGATCCGCGGGCAGACGATTGTCATCGACGGCGGATTCATCTTGCTAGGAGATCAAAGCTCTCGTTAGAAAAACCGAGAACTCTGATCTAAAGAATGACGACTAGACCGCTAGGCTGGATGTATCTCTGGCGATGTGCTCCAGGAACTCTTTACGAGTGATGTCGTTAGTCTTGAAGGTTCCGGTCATGGCGCTGGTGACCATGCGTGCGTTGGCCTTCTTCACCCCGCGGATCTTTGAGCAAAGATGCAATCCCTCAACAACTACGGCGACACCCTGAGGGTGGATCGCCGCCTCGAGGAAATCTGCTATCTGGCGCGTCATCCGCTCCTGAACCTGCAGCCGCCGAGCAAATAAATCGACGATGCGCGGTATTTTCGAGAGGCCAATAACCTTGCCGCTAGGGATATAGGCGATG